>JBPYEM010000213.1:0-7245 GCA_051985205.1 Candidatus Limnocylindrales bacterium
GCACCGGGAATGAGGTCGTTCATCCGGTTGAAGCAGCGCAGCACCGTGCTCTTGCCGCAGCCGGACGGGCCGATGAACGCGGTGACGGCGTTCGCCGGGATCTCGAGGTTGACATCGCGGACGGCGACCTTCGGGCCGTAGGAGATCGTCACGGTCTCCATCGCGAGCTTCGGCTGCGCCACGCCCTCCGAAGCTCTCGTCGCGGCGACGGGCGACGCCTGGACCTCGGGTCGCGGCAGGACCGGGGCGTCGGCGTGGACCGGGGCGTCGGCGTGGACCGGGGCTGGCGGCGTCAGGACGGCCATGGCTTCCTCGTCGTTCGGGGGCAGGGTGGGGGATTGCACGTCAGTCACGAAGTCGTTCACGCACCGGTGATCCGGCGCTGGAGCACGCGGCCGAGGCCACGCGCGCCGAGGTTGAAGACCAGGACCATCAGGACGAGGATCGCGGCGCTCGTATCGGCGATCTGCCGGACGAAGTCGCCGAGGCCCTCGGAGTTGATCTTCCAGATGTAGACCGACAGGGTCGTCGCCGGGTGGAACGGGCTCCACGGCGAGCGTGGGTCGGTCAGGTCGAGGTTGCCGAAGTTGTAGTGGACCGGCGTCGCGAGCCCCGCGGTGAACAGCAGCGCAGCGGCCTCGCCGAAGATCCGGCCGGCCGTGAGGATGATCCCGGTGACGAGACCGGGGATCGCGATCGGCAGGACGACGCGGGTGATCGTCTGCCACTTCGTCGCCCCCAGGGCGAGGCTCGCGCTGCGCTCGTCGTCCGGGACGGCTCGGATTGCTCCCTCCGCGAGCCTCGACATCAACGGCAGGTTGAAGACGGTCAGCGCGAGGGCGCCGCCCAGAGCGGTGAAGCTCCAGTGCGTGGCGTTCACGAAGAGCGCGAGGCCGAACAGGCCGACCACGATCGACGGGACCGAGCTGATCAGCTCCTGCGAGAAGCGGATCAGGTTCGTCAGCGGGCCGGTTCCCGCGTACTCCGCCATGTAGATGCCGCCGAGCGTGCCCAACGGGACGGTGATCAGCAGGGTCAGGACGAGCATGTAGAGGGAGTTGAAGAGGACGGGCCCCACGCCGCCAACGTCGGTGTCGCTGGGATCGCCGAAGAGGAACGAGGGCGACAGCGTCCCGACCGCGGCGAGCAGGAAGTGGACGATGATCGCGCCGAGGATCGCGACGGTGAGGATCGCGATCGCCCACAGGGTGGCGGTCGCGAGGCGGTCCGCCCGGATCGCCCGGTTCACGAGATCGACCCCCGCCGCCCGATCCAGCGGGCCAGCGTGACGAAGGCGAAGCTCATCAGCAGCAGGATCAGGCCCATCGTCCAGAGCGCCTGGTTCCAGGGCTCGCCCTGCACGGTGTTGCCCATGTCGAGGGTGATCTGCGAGGTGAGGGTCGTCATCGGCGCGGTCAGGCTCGTCGGGATCGTCGGTCGGTTGCCGATCACCATCTGGACCGCCAGGGCCTCACCCGCGGCCCGCATCATCCCGAGGATCACCGCGGTCAGCAGCCCGGCCCGCGCTGCCGGCAGGAGGATGTGGCGGATCGTCTGCCAGCGCGTCGTGCCAAGGGCCAGCGAACCGCTGCGGAGGTCCGCGGGCACCGTTCGGAGCGCGTCGTAGGCGATGCTGGCGATCGTCGGCAGGATCATCAGGGCCAGCACGAGCGAGCCCGCGAACCAGCTGAAGCCGAGCGTGAAGCCGAGTCCACGGAAGTTCGTCCGGAGGAACGGCACGAGGATCGTCAGCCCCAGGAAGCCGTACACGACGCTGGGGATCCCGACGAAGACCTCCATCGCCGGGCGGGTGATCGATCGCGCCCAGCCCGGCGCAACCTCGGACATGAATACCGCGAGGCCGATCGACAGTGGCGCCGCGATGATCGCGGCGACGACCATCACGCCGACGGTGCCGATGATGAACGGCAGGATCCCGAAGACCTGCGGGTCCGATGACGGCGACCACGTGGGGCCGAAGACGTCGCCCAGCGGCACACCGGTCACGGTGAAGAGCTGAACGCCGTTCACGCCGATGAAGAGCAGCAGCAGACCCACGAGGAGGACGACGAGCCCGGCCGCCGCCAGGGTCAGCCGGCGCGGGAGGTCGACCCGCTCACCGAGCGTGCGCGGCCTGCTCAGCGATCGGGCTCCGGCGGCGAGTGCGAGGTTCGTCATGGCTTCGCTCCGGACGGAGAGGCCGGGAATGGAAGCGCGGCCGGTCGCCCCCAGCGACCGGCCGCTTCGAGAGACCGCGTCAGTCCGAGACGGGCGCGTAGAACAGGCTCGGGATCGTCGTCCCCTGGACGGTGGAGCCGAGCATGTAGTCCAGGAAGGACTTGGTCAGCCCGCTGGGCGAGCCCTTCGTGTACATGTGGCCGTCGGCGGCAAGCTTGTACGAGCCGCTCTTCATGTTGTCGACGGTCGCGTCGACGCCATCGAGCTGGAGGCCGGTGACCTTGCCCGCGTTCTGCTTGAAGTAGGCGAAGCCGATCACGCTGGTCGAGCCGGGCGTGCCACTGACGGCGGGCACGACCGCGCCGTTCGAGTCTTCGGTCAGGGCCTGGCCGGACGCCTCCTTGGCGCCGCCGAGGACGAGCTTCTTGAAGGTCGCTCGCGTGCCCGAGGACTCCGGCCGGAGGACCAGCACGATCGGCTCGTCCGGACCGCCGACGTCCTTCCAGTTCTGGATCTTGCCCGTCCAGATGTCCGTCGCCTGCTGGCTGGTGAGGCCCTTGACGCCGGTGACATCCGGGTTCACGACCATGATCCAGCCCTGCTTGGCGACGATGTGGTCGACGAGGGCGGAGGCGTCGGCCGCCGGAAGCTTCGATTCCGCGGTGACGTCACTGTTGCCGATCTGGACCGCGCCCTGGCTCACCTGGGTCAGGCCGGTGCCGGAACCCCCGCCCTGGACCTGGATCTGGGCACCGGGGCAGGCCGCGACATAGTCCTTGCCGGCCTTGTCGACGAGCGGCTGGAGCGCCGTCGAGCCGGAGGCGGTGATGCTGCCGCTCTGGCATTCGGGGGCGCCGCCCGCCGCGGCCGAGCCACCGGCCGCGGCCTGGGAGGCGGCCGGCTGGCTCGCCCCGGCCGACGACGGGGAGCTGCTGCTGCCGGAGCTGCACGCTGCCAGGACCAGCCCCGTGGTCATGAGCAAGGCGCCGAAGCGCTTGGGTCGTTCGATCAACGAAGGTTTCCTCCTGTCGGGCCGACGGCGTCGGCGCGTCTGGGCACCCGAAGACGCATCTCAGGCTTCCGATGCGGGATGAACCGGGGCTTTGTGGGTCGTTAAGAGTCGATTAACGCGACGCGGCGATCGCCAGGTCGCCCGCGCCCGTCGGGTGGGTCGAACCGGTAGCCGAGACCCCGGACCGTGACCAGATGTCGGGGATGCGCCGGATCCTGCTCGAGCTTCGTTCGGAGCCAGCGGATGTGGACGTCGACCGTCCGCGAGTCGCCGACGTGGGCGAGACCCCAGACGCGGTCGAGGAGCTCGCTCCGCGAGAAGGCCCGGCCGGGATGCGTCACGAGGACCTCGAGGAGCGCGAGCTCCTTGGGGCGGACGTGGATCTCGACGCCGCGCCGGCGCACGCGACGGCCGACGGGATCCAGGCCAACCTCGATCGTCACCGCGATCTCCGATCCGTCGGTCAGCTCGCCGGCGGAGCTGGCCGCGACCCGATTGGCGAGGAGGCGTGCCCGCGCAACGAGCTCGTGGCGATCGACGGTGAGCGGCAGGGCATCGTCGAAGCCGGACTCGAGCGCCCGGACACGGGCATCGGCGTCGGCCGGATCATTGAGGTACAGGAGGCGGCCGACGATCCGCCGCCGTCGGGCGGCCAGGGCTGCCTCCGCGTCCGCCCAGCCGGCCGTCGGCTCCGCGAGGACGACGAGGCGGGGCCGGATCGACTCCAGGGCCGCGCGGAACGCGAGGCCATCCATCACGGGCACGATCGCCTCGGTCAGGCGCGAGAAGGCCGCCTGGATGCCAGGGTTGCCGAACACGAGCCAGCCGCCGCTTGGCCGCCGAGGGAGCTGCACGATGGAGGGAGCCGTCGACGTCATCGCACCGAGGTGGCGAGGAAAGGGCCGGCAGCCCGCTCCGAGCTGCGGGCTGCCGGGAGGAGGAGTCGGCGGGATGCTCGGCGTCAACGGTTACCGCCGGTCGCCGCCGCCCGTTAACGAATCGCTAACCGACGTCATCGAGACTCCCGCGGCCCGATGAACCACAATGTCCGCCGGGGTTCCAGAGGAGGGCGTCATGGCGAAACGACCGGCGAGCCCAACGGCGGCCGCACCCGACGTGGCGGCATCCACGACGGCGACCAAGGCCACGAACGGTGCCGCCGCGCGCGGCCCGGGCCCTTCTGACGCACCGACGATGACCCCGGCCGCGGCGCTGGCGCGGCACGTCGAGTGGCTCGAATACGCCCTCGGCGCCGCCCGCGCGGAGGAGACCGTTCGAGCCGGCCGGATCGAGACGGCGACGAAGAAGAATCGCGCAAAGCGGTCGACGCGCCTCGCCGAGGTCCGCGAGGAGATCGACGAGCTGACGGCGCTCATCGCCGGCATCCGTGACCTCCAGGCCAAGGCCCGTGGACCGCGCGCTGGCAAGGCCCCGGCGGCGCGGACGCGCACGACCGCGGCGAAGGGGACGATGGCCCGACGTCGCCCGGCGGCGGGCAGCGCCGGGGCCTGACCTGATCACCCGACCCACGCGACCGTCGCGCTGACCGGCGTCGAGCATGTCCCGCCGGCCCGGCGCCGCGATCGATCTCGGCTCCACGTCCGTCCACCTGCTGGTCGCCCGCCCCGACCGCCCCGGCCTGACCGTCGTCGACGACGAGTCGGCGTTCCTGGGCCTCGGGGCGGCGGTCGACGGACCGGGCTCGCTTGGTCCCACCGGGCGAGCGACCGTCGTCGCAACCGTCGGCGAGTACGTCGATCGAGCACGAGCAGCGGGTGCGGCGGCACCGATCCTCATGGGAACGGAGCCGCTCCGGCGGCTCACGGACGCGATGCGGATCGTCGCGGAGGTGTCGGCCCGGACGGGCGTGCCGCTGGCGGTCCTCGAGCACGAGGAAGAGGCACTCCTGACGCTCGTCGGACTGACCGCCGGGCGAGCGGTCCGATCGGACCTCCTGGTCGTGGACATCGGCGGCGGATCGAGCGAGATCGTCGAGATCGGTCCGGAGCGTCTGGCCCGGGCGACCGGGGTCCGGATGGGCTCCGGCCGGTTGACCCGCCGCGTCGTCGATCGTGACCCGCCGCTGCCAGCCGACTTCGCCGCCCTCCGCCGCGCTGCCGACGAGGCGTTCGACTGGTCACCATCGCGCCGCCCGACCGACGTGGTCTTCGTCGGCGGCACGGCGACGAACCTCCTGAAGCTGCTCCGCCGGGTCGGAAACGACGGCCGGCCGGACGTCCTCGACCGGATGGATCTCGAGATCGTCCGCGACACGATCGCGTCGAGCCCCGCGGAGACGGTCGCCGCGGCCTACGGCCTCCGCGAGCAGCGTGTCCGGCTGCTCGCGGCCGGCGCGGCAATCATCGACACGGTCCTGGATCGCGTCGGCGCGGATCGCGGCCGGGTGGTCGACACGGGGATCCGCGAGGGCGCGATCATCGCCGCGGACCGCGCCGGCGACGCCTGGCGCGATCGACTCGAGGAGCTCGCCCACGGCTGGATCGCGTGACGATCCCGGACTCGCCGGAGGCCGCCCGGGTCAGCGCGGTCGGTAGCCGCGGAACCAGTCGACGACGAGCTCCCGCGGATCCGCGGCGGACGGTTCGGCCCGCACTGGCCCGTCGGCGAACTCGTAGAGGCCGAGCATCACCTGCATCGGATAGGCAGGCGCCTGGTCGCTGATCTTCACGCGCTCGTCGTCGACGTAGAACGCGGTCCGGCCGTCGTCCCACGCCGCCGAGTAGACGTGGAACTCCCGGGCGTCGATCGGAAGCTGCAGGCGCTCGAAGTCGTCCCTGATCGACCCGTCGCCGAAGGGGTGCAGCCCCACGCCCACACCCGTGGCGTTCGGTCCGACGTCGCGGCCGAACAGCTCGGCGACGCAGATCTCCGCCGAGCGCTCCGGCTCGTCCTCGACGCCGATGAGCCAGAGCGCCGCCATGTTCGCGGGATCGCCGGTCGTCCGGAGCCGAGCCTCGACGAGGCCCGCGACCGGCGTGTAGCGACGGATCTCGTCCTGCGCCTCGCGGACGACGAGGCCCGGCCGGAACCGGTGCTGTCCGATCCCACTTCCGACCGGTCCGGAGCGCACCGCCGTCTGCAGTGACGACACCCTCGTGGACCCGTCGATCGCCGGCGCCCATGGCCCCTGATCCGCCTCGATCCGGAGGCGGAGGCATCCCTCGCCGATCTGGTAGCGAGCGGTCGCGGCCGCCCGGGAGCTCCACTGGGGGAGATACCACGGCAGCCAGATCCGATCGTCCAGCTCCGGCGCGTCGAAGTCATCCTCGACCTCGAGAAAGAACCGGGATCGGTCGAGCCGTTCGATCAGGTTGCCTCCCGCGAGGTCGCCGGCGACGCGAGCCGGCGGAGGACCACGGAGCGACGCATCGCCGCGACGGCCCGCCGATCGAGGTTGCCGGCGCCGGCGACGAGGGTGCTCGCCGCGCCGGACGCCGCTGCGATGGCGAGACACCCGTCCAGCGCCTCGCCGCGGCGCAATCCCGCGGCCAGGCCGGCCAGGAAGGCATCGCCCGCCCCGACGGCATGGGGCCCGCCACCGGTCGGCGGATCGACGACCGATGCCTCCCGCCCATCCCAGGCGACCGCGCCCTCCCGGCCACGGGTGACGATGGCGGTGCCGGCCCCGCGCCCGACCAGGGCCCGGGCCGCGGCGAGCGCATCGTCCTCGGTCTCGACGGTCGCGCCGAGCAGGGCCGCCGCCTCCCCGCTGTTCACCTTGACGACGGTCGGTCCTGCGGTGAGCCCGGCCGCGAGGGCGGCGCCGCTCGTGTCGAGCAGGACCCGCCGGCCGTCCGCGCGACTCGCCGCGACGATCGCCGCCGCCGCATCGGGATCCACGCCGGGCGGGAGGCTGCCGCTCAACGCCACGAGACTCCCGGTCTCGCTCGACCGGATCGACCGCACCACGAGGCGCAGGTAGCGGTCGCAGGTCGCTGCGGCGATCAGCGGACCCGGCTCGTACAGCTCGGTGAGGCGTCCGGTGGACCGGTCAAGGATGGACAGGCACGTCCTCGTCTCGCCTCGGGCGCGGA
>JBPYEM010000214.1:0-2667 GCA_051985205.1 Candidatus Limnocylindrales bacterium
GCGCGGGATCCGGAGGACGTCGATCCCGCGGCGGTCGAGGCCTCCATCGTGATCGTCGACGACCCGCTGCGCGCGCTCCAGGCCGTCGCGACCGCGTGGCGCGCGAGGTTCGATCCGCTCGTCGTCGGCATCACCGGCTCGATCGCCAAGACGTCCACGAAGGAGGCGGTCGCGACGGTCCTCGGCGCGGCGATGCCCACGCTGAAGAACGAGGGCAACCTGAACAACGAGATCGGACTCCCGATCACCGTGCTCCGCCTGCGCTCCGAGCATCGGGCGGCGGTCCTCGAGATGGGCATGTACGTGGGCGGCGAGATCGCCGACCTGGCGCGGATCGGCCGCCCGGAGATCGGCATCGTCACGGCGGTCCAGCCGGTGCATCTCTCGCGGATCGGCACGATCGAGGCCGTCGAGAAGGCGAAGGGCGAGCTGGTCGAGGCGCTGCCCGCCGACGGCGTCGCGATCCTGAACGCCGACGACGAGCGCGTCCGGCGGATGAGGTCGCGGACCCGCGCGCGGGCGATGACCTACGGGTTCGCGTCGGACGCGGACGTGCGTGCTGACTCGATCCGCTCGCTCGGCGCGGACGGAATGGCGTTCGAGCTCGTCGCGGTCGGCGAGCGCCGCGCGGTCGAGACCCCGACGCTCGGCCGGCTCGGCGTCCACAACGCGCTTGCGGCGGCCGCCGCGGGCATTGCCGCGGGGGTCGCGCTGGAGACGATCGTGGCGGCGCTTGCGTCGGGTTGGTCGGCACCCCATCGCGGCCAGCTGGTCCGTGCCGGCGGCGTGACGATCGTCGACGACAGCTACAACGCCTCGCCCGGGTCCGTCGCGGCCGCGCTCGAGCTGCTCTCCGGCCTGCCCGGACGCCGCGTCGCCGTCCTCGGCGAGATGCTGGAGCTCGGCGAGGAGCACGACACCGGCCATCGCCGAACCGGTTCGGCCGCGGCCTCGCTCGTCGACCGGCTCGTCGGGGTTGGCGAGGGTGCCGCGGGGATCGCGCTCGGGGCCGCGGACGCGGGGATGGACCGGGCGACGATCCAGACGGTCGCGGACCGCGGCGAGGCGCTTGACCTGCTCCGAGCCATCCTGGTCCCCGGCGACGTCGTCCTCGTCAAGGCGTCGCGCGGAATCGAGCTGGACCTCCTCGTCGACGACCTCGCCCTGGCGTTCGGCGGGGCGGCGAGTCCCGTTCGGGGAGCGGCCTCGTGACCGTCGAGCTCATCCAGGGCCTGCTCCTCGCGTTCGCGATCGTCGTGATCCTGATGCCGCCGTACATCCGGCTCCTGCGGGCGACCGGATTCACCAAGCAGATCCGCATCGAGGGTCCGGACAGCCATCTCGTCAAGCACGGCACCCCGACGATGGGCGGCGCCCTCCTGATCGCGGTGATCCTCGCCCTCTACCTGCTGTTGCGGTTTCCGCCCGAAGGCGGGATCTACGCGCCGCTGGCGGCCCTCGCCGGCGTCGGCGTCCTCGGTGCGTTCGACGACTATCTGAACGCGAAGACGGGGGAGGGGATCCGGGTCCGCCAGAAGCTCCTCTGGCAGGTCGTGTTCGCCTTCGCCGCGGCATTCATGATCCAGCGGACGTACCAGATCGACCAGATCGCCGTCCCGTTCGTCGGCAAGGTCCTGATCAGCCCGCCGATCTACGTGCTCTTCGCGGCATTCGCGATCATCGCCGCGAGCAACGGCGTCAACATCACGGACGGCCTCGACGGGCTCGCCGGCGGGACGCTCGTCTTCGCGTTCGTCGCGTTCCCCTTGGTCGCGCTGCTGAACGTGCCCGCCCAGCCGAACCTGGCGTTCCTCTGCGCGTTGATCATCGGGGCGTTGCTGGGCTTCCTGTGGTTCAACGTCCACCCCGCCCAGATCTTCATGGGGGACAGCGGCTCCCTGTCCCTCGGGGCGACGCTGGCCGTCATCGCCCTGATCACCGGCCAGATCCTGGTCCTGCCCCTGATCGGGCTGATCTTCGTCATCGAGACGGCGTCGGACATCGTCCAGATCGGCTATTTCAAGCTGACCGGCGGCCGGCGGATCTTCCGGATGGCTCCGCTCCACCACCACTTCGAGCTGGCCGGCTGGGACGAGGAGAAGATCACGCTCCGGTTCTGGATCGTCGGGATCCTGGCCGGGCTGCTCGGCGTCACGCTGTTCCTCGCGTCGATCCAGAAGCTCGCGTGAGCACGGCCGTGGCGACCGATCGACCGATCGACCTCGACGGGCTCACGATGGATGCCGTTCGGGCAGGCGCGCTGCGCGACCGGAGGGTCACGGTCCTCGGGTTCGCTCGCAGCGGCATCGCGCTCGCCCGGTTTCTCGCGGATGCGGGGGCGCGGGTGACGGTCTACGACGGCCGACCCGCGAGCGAGCTCGAGGATGCCGTCGCCCGGCTCGATGGCCGGCCGGTCCGGCTCCTCGTGGGACCCGACGTCGATCCCGCGGCCACCTGGGCCGATGCGGCCCTCGTCGCAACGTCGCCGTCGATCAACCCGGACTACCCCACGGCGGAGCCACGCCTTCGCGACGCGCTTCAGGGCCTCGTCGAAGGGCGTCGTCGCGGCGATCCGGCTGCGCCAGCGCTGGTCTCCGAGCCGGACCTGTTCCTGCGCCTCTGCCCGGCGCCGACGATCGGCGTGACCGGCACGAAGGGCAAGACGAC
>JBPYEM010000215.1:0-2963 GCA_051985205.1 Candidatus Limnocylindrales bacterium
CCGCGATGTGGACGCTGCCGGGGACGTGGCCGACGGCGTACTCGTTCGCTTGCCGGACGTGGATGACGGGCGGCGCCACCGGCTCGCCGCGCTCCAGCCGATCGGCGAGCTGATCCACGGTGAGCCGGCCATTCGATTCCTGGGCGCCGCCACCGTCCGCCCACGTCCCGAACCCGCCGCGGAGGTGACCGAGGATCGACCCGTCCGCCCCGATCCGGAGCGCCTGCCGGATCGCTTCGTCCCAGTCCTCCGGACGCTCCAGGATCAGCACGATCGGCCGGCCCACCGGCACGACCCAGCCGAGCCACGTGCCGAAGGACGGCCCGAGCGGGATCGACAGCGAACCGGTCGGATGGGCGATCGCGTGGTCGGCGGCGGGACGCAGGTCCAGGAGCAGCGCGTCGCGCCCGACGGCCTCCCGCGTCTCGGCCAGCGTCAGGGGGTTCGGATCGGGGACGCGGCCACCCAGCAAGGAAGGACCGGCCTGGTTCGTCGGCCGCATCCGGGCGAAGTAGCGCGGCACCGTCGGCTGACCGCGCAGGAGCCGGGCGACGAACGCCTCCAGGTCGTCGATCTGGAGGAGGGGGTTGTGCCGACGCTCGTAGCCGATGGTCGACGTCGGGCTGGCGGCGATGCCGGTCGCGCAGAGCGACCCCGCGCCATGAGTGGGATGGACCGCGACATGGTCCTCGTGACGAAGGATGCGGTCGTGGATCGAGCGGTACATCGCCCGGGCGTAGGGCACCGCGTGCTCCTCGCCGAGCAGGTCGGTCCGCCCGACCGCGCCGACGAGCAGCGATCCGCCGCTGAACAGGACCGCCGGATCCTCGCCGCGGCTCGTGTCCGCGACCGAGTAGGCGACGTGCTCCGGGGTGTGGCCGGGCGTGTCGATCGTCGTGAATCGAAGCGCGCCGACGTCGAACGCCTCGCCGTCCCGAACGGGACCGTGATCGTGCTGCAGCCGGGCGCCCGCGCCGATCACGTGACGAGCCCCGGTCAGCGTCGCGAGGTCGCGGCCGCCGGAGACGTAGTCGTTGTGCAGGTGCGTCTCGACGACATGGCTGATCCGGACGTCGTGCTCGCGCGCGGCGGCGAGGTAGATGTCGACGTCCCGGCGAGGATCGACGACCGCGGCTGCGCCGGCGGAGTCGTCGGCGATGAGCGTCGAGAGGTGGCCCAGCCCCTCGATCCGGAACTGGCGGATCAACATGGCGATCCGAAGGCTAGCGCGGAGTCAGCGGCCGTGGACGGGCCACGGGGCCGGAATCGGCGGTCCCGGATCCTGCCGTCAGGGTGCCACGGCGAACGGAAAGAACCGGGCCGCGAGACCGCGCATCGCATCCAGCTTCGGCTGCAGCGCATAGCCACACGTGCAGCTGGCAGCCGTCTCGTACGTCCGGGGACCGAGAACCGCGGTCTGGATCGACGTCGGACCTCCGCCGAAGACCGCGACGAGGTCCGCGATCTGTGCCATCGGCAGGTCCGTCGAGACGTTCGACGCCGCGCCGAGGAGAGCCGCCAGCTGAGCCGGATGGGTCAGCACCTGCCGACCGGCGGCGATCAGGAACAGCTGTTGCCGTCGCTGCCGGTCGAAGTCCGTGTCGGCCTGACGGGTCCGGACGAAGATCAACGCGCGGTCGGGCGTGAGCTTCTGCTTGCCCGCCGGGAACCGGACCCCGATCGACTGTTTTGTCACCTGATAGAGCGGGTCGACGACCGGCTGGGGGAGATCGACGACCACCCCACCCATCGACCGCACGACGTTGACGAACCCCTGGAACGACGTGGCGGCGTAGTAATCGATGTGGATGTCGAGGAGGGTGCCGACCATGTCCGCCGTCGCCCGAGCCGGACCTTGCGGATAGCGAACCGGATCCTTGAGCGCAACGTCGTAGAAGGCGTTGATCTTCTGGTTCCGGAAGGTCCCACCGCCGGGGAGCGGCACATTGATCGTGTCGCGCGGGATCGACGCGAGGCTCAACGACTGGTGGACGGGGTCCACCCCGACGACCATGATCGCGTCCGTTCGGAAATCCGTGTCGCCGCCAAGGATCAGCACGGTGAACGGCCGGTTCGCAAGACCGAGGGGCGAGGGCGACGGCGAGAGCGACGGTGACGGCGTGGCCAGATCCACGAAACTCGGCGCGGGAGAGGTCGCGTCGACGCTCGCGGCCGGCGAAGAGCTCGTTGAGACCGTCCCCGATGGCTGGACCGTTGAGCCACACGCGGCAAGACCGAACGACCAGGTCCCAAGGAGCAGGCCGGCGAGCACGGTCGACGCTCGCGGACCGCGACCGATCGCGTGAGAGCCCCTCATCACGCCCGGAAGACTAACACCGGCTCCGCGGGCGTCCCACCGGCCGGAGCGAGGTCCCGTGGTAGATTTCGCCCGCTTTGACACCGTCCGTCCGGAGGAGCACCCCACCCGTCATGCGCGCGACGCCGCTGCGCGTGGCTTTCCTGTCGTTCCTCTGGCCCGGGCTGGGGCACGCGCTGCTGGGCCGGCGGCGCTCCGCGATCGCCTTCGCTCTTCCGGCGCTGGTCGTGGCCCTCGTGATCCTCTACCAGCTTCGAGACGGGTTCGACATCCTGCTCGCGCGGGCACTGCTCGTCCCGACGGGCGCGCGGCTGCTGATCATCGCGTCGATCCTGCTCGCGATCTGGCGGCTCGTGGCGATGGGCGATGCCGTGCGCCTGGCCGGTGGCATCGGGCCCCTGCCCTGGACGTCGGCGGGACGGATGTCGCCCGGCAGCGCCCGTGGCCACGCGTCTCCGGTTCGCGGGTCGCGGGAAGGAGGCTCTCGCATGACGGCTGCAGGAGTCGCCCTGCTCGCTGCCCTGATCGCGATCCCCCATGCCGGCCTCGCCTGGGTCGGCGCCTCGTTCCTCAGCGCCTCGTCGCAGATCTACGTGTCGCAGCCGGGCGTCGCCGAGGCTTCACCGATTCCCGGCGTTCCCGGTGA
>JBPYEM010000216.1:0-2972 GCA_051985205.1 Candidatus Limnocylindrales bacterium
CCGCGATCTTCGCGGCCTGGGGGCTCGCGGCACCCGACACGCCGCGCTGAGCGACGGAGCCATGCGTCCCGATGCGCTGAACCATCTGCTCGAGGCCCCGCCCGCGCTACCCGCGGTCCTTCGCGACCCGGTGCCTGAGCGAGCGCGCGGCCGCCGTCCGCCCGCCGGACCGCTGCTGTTCGCGCAGTACGCCTATGCGCCGAACTCGCTGGGGTTCTGCGGACCGCGCGACAGCCGTTCGCTGCTCGAGTACGGGTCCGAGGGCGTCGTCGATCCGGGGCTCGTGCAGCTGGCCCGCGGCTTCGAGGGCGCCTGGCCGTACCTGGAGCTGATCGCCGGGGAGACGCGGATCGGCGACCCACTCGACGCGCGCGTCGTCGAGGCGTACTGGGTCGGCAACGAGCTCCTGGACCGGATCGACTTCCGGTCGTTCGGCGGCTCGCTGCTCGAGCGGTTCCGCCGGCGGGCCGGCTCCTCGTGGGGCCATCTCGCGGAGGCGATCCCCGTTGGCGCCGTCCCGAACCACAGCTTCCACGTCTTCGGCGTGTACCCATGGGTCGGTCTGCTCCGCGGCAGCCGATCGGAGGCGCCGCTCGAGGTCCTCGACCGGTGCCGTATCCGCTGGGGCGAGGTCGTGTCGATCGCCGGCGACCAGGTCACGGTCCTCTCCCGACCGCTGACCTGGGAAGCGTCCCAGCTCGGGCTCGGGGATGCCCGTCTCGAGACCGCGAGTCGGGCACTCGACGGGGTGGGCTTCGTCGACGACCTCCAGCCCGGCGATTGGGTCTCCCTGCACTGGCACTGGGTCTGCGATCGGCTCAGCCGGCGGCAGCTGGCGAACCTCCGCCGCCAGACGCTCCGTCACCTCGACATCGCGAACCACCGCGTCGCCCACTCGGGACCGGCCGCCGTCATGACCTGACGCCGCCCGTCCCTCCCGCGCGTGGAAAGCCGGCGTCCGACGCCGATGACTTCCGCCCGGAGGTGCTCCATGAAGCTCCCAGCGCGTCTGCCCGTCGCCGTGATCGCCGCGGCGCTCCTCGTCGTGGCCGCCTGCTCGGGCTCCGCACAGCCGGTGGCACCGACGGCGCTGACCCTGTACACGTCGGTCACGCAGGACACGGTCGACGCGGTCACGAAGGCGTTCGCCACAGTCCACCCCGAGATCCACGTGGACGTCTACCGGGCGCCCACCGGCCAGCTCGATGCGCGGATCGCGACCGAAGCTCGGTCGGGCGGTGTCCGTGGCGACGTGCTCTGGGCCACGGATCCGTTCTCGGCCGCGTCGTACGCCGGCCAGGGCATGCTCGAGTCGTGGACCCCGGCGGGGGCGGCGAGCCTCGCGACCGCCGATCGGTCGGACAGCTTCTGGGCGACGCGGATCCTGAACCTCGTGCTGGTCGCTCACAGCGGCCTGTCGCCGCAGCCGCGGAGCTGGTCCGATCTCGCGAACCCGGCGTATCGGGGCAAGGTCGCGATCCCGGACCCGGCCTTCGCCGGCTCCGCGTTCGCCGCACTCGGCTATTTCGCCTCGGAGCCGACGTACGGCCTCGACTACTACCGCCGACTGAAGGCGAACGGGGTCGTCCAGGTGAGCGCGATCGGCGACGTGATCACTGGCGTCGCCCAGGGCCGTTACGCCGTCGGGATCTCGCTGGACAAGTCCGTCCGGGACGCGGTCGCCACGGGCTCGCCGATCGAGTTGATCTGGCCGCAGCCGGGCGCGATCGCCCTGTACAGCCCGATCGCCGTGTTCCGGACGAGCCGGCCGGACGCGGCGGCGCGGGCGTTCGTGGAGTTCCTGCTCAGCTCGGCGGGACAGACCGCGATCGGCAGCACCGGCTGGGAGCCGGTCGACCCATCGATCGCGCCGAAGGCGGGCGGACCACAGGTGACCGCGGACTGGGTCTCGCTGTTCGGGAAGCAGCAGGACCTGCTCGGCCAGTACAAGTCGATCCTCGGCGGTGACTGACGGCGGCCTCGCCGCGGTTGGCGACGGAGGTGGCCAACCGGTGGCCGCTGGAGCCGGCATGGGCGTGGGAGCCGCCGCTGCGAGTGGCACCGGTGCGGCTCCCGCAGCATCGCCCGTCGGTGCCGACGCCCGTCGGCGCGTCCTCCGTCCCGACGCTCCGGTCTCGACACGCCGCCTGGGCGAGCTCCTGCTCGGCGTCGCCGGCGTCTGCCTCATCGGCGTTCCCGTTGCCGGCCTCGTCGCGATCGCGGTCTCGGTGCCGGCCGGGGATGTCGTCGGCTCCATCGCGGGAGCGAGCCAGGCCGTCGTCGGGAGCGTCGTCACGGGCGTCGCCGCGTCTGCCCTGGCGGTCATCATCGGCACGGCACTGGCCCTGATCGTCGACCGCGGCGGCGTCCGGGGGACGCGCCTCCTGGGACTCGCGGTCCTCCTCCCCCTCGTCATCCCCGGCTACGTGGTGGGCCTCGGCTGGATCGCGGCCTACGGACCTGCGGGCTACCTCGACCAGGTCGGCGGGCCCGCCTGGCCGGGCCTGTTCGGTCCATCCGGGATCGTCCTCGTGACCGCGGCCGAAGCGACCCCGATCGCGTTCCTGCTGGTCGCGACCGCGCTTCGAACGGCGGGACGTCGGGAGCGCGAATGGGCGGCGCGCGCCAGTGGCGCCGGTCCGGTGACCGTCATCCGGACGATCACTCTGCCGGGGATCCGTCCCGCGATCGGCGCTGCGCTGGCGCTGACGCTCGTCCTCGCGCTGACCGCCTTCGGCGTTCCGGCGGAGCTGGGGACGCCCGCCGGCTACTCGACGATGACGACGCGGATCTACGGGGACCTTGCCTTCTCCGCCGACGCGTCGGCGTTCCGCGAGGCGATCGTGCTCTCCCTGGCGCTCGCCGTCGCCGTCGCCGCGGCGGCGGTGCTCGTCCGCCGGGCAGTTGCGGGCGGGGCCCGACCATCCGGCGCGGTCGCGTTTCCGGCGTTCGGAGCGACCCACCGGTTCGTG
>JBPYEM010000217.1:0-3322 GCA_051985205.1 Candidatus Limnocylindrales bacterium
GAGCGTGTCATCCGAGCGTCCCCGGATGAACCAGTGGCCGTCGTCGTCGACGATCGCCCAGTCGCCGTGGAGCCACGTCCCGGGGAAGCGGCTCCAGTACGTCTCGACGTATCGATCCGGCGCGTTCCAGAAGCCCCGCGTCATCCCGGGCTCCGGTGCCCGGATCACGAGCTCGCCGACCTCGCCGCGCAGGGGTCCGCCGGCCCCGGCTTCCGCCACGTCGCCGGCGGTTCCGGGGCACGGGCCGTTGAACGAGGCAGGCTTGATCGGGGTGATCAGGTTGCAGCCGACGATCCCGCCGGAGACCTCCGTGCCGCCGGAGTAGTTGACGATCGGCAGCCGACCACCCCCGACCTCGCGGAAGTACCACCACCAGCTCTCCGGATCCCACGGCTCCCCGGTCGAGCCCAGCACCCGGAGGTCTGCCATCGGGTGCGACTGCACCGGCTCGGGCCCGTGGGGGATCAGCGCCCGGACGACGGTCGGGGACAGCCCGAGGTGGGTCACGCGGTGCCGGGCGACGACCGACCAGATGCGGTCCGGGCCGGGGTGGTCCGGGGCGCCCTCGTACAGGACGAGGCGCGCGCCGAGCAGGAGCGACCCCGCGATCGCCCACGGACCCATCATCCAGCCGAGATCCGTGAACCAGAACAGCCCGTCGCCCGCCCGGAGGTCGAACGTATGGGCGAGGTCCTGGGCCGCCTTGATCGGGAAGCCGCCGTGGACGTGGACCGCGCCCTTCGGCCGGCCGGTCGTGCCCGACGTGTAGATCAGCATGTACGGCGTCTCGGGGTCGAGCTCGGCCGGCGAGGCGTCGCCTTCGCGGTCCGGGGCCCTCGCCGGCTCGTCGTCGCCCGTCCGCCGGGCGTCGTCCCACCATTCGTCGCGACCGGCCGTCCAGGGCACGGTTCCAGCCCGTTCGCCGAGTCGCCGGACGACGAGGACGCGCCGGATCGAGGGGGCGAGAGCGACCGCCTCGTCGGCCACGGCCTTCATCGCCACGACGCCGCCGCGCCGGAGGAAGCCGTCGGCGGTGATCAGCACCGAGGCCTCACAGTCCTGCAGTCGCGCCGCGACCGCGGGAGCTCCGTAGCCCGAGAAGATCGGCGTGTAGATCGCTCCGAGCCAGCTCACGGCGAGCGTGGCGACGACGGTCTCGGGGACCATCGGCAGGAAGATCCCGACCCGATCGCCAGCCCGGACGCCGGCCGCCGCCAATCGCGCAGCCGCCGTGCGGACGGCGGCGAGGAGCTCTTCATTCGCCAGCGTGCGGACCTCGCCGTCCTCGCCCTCCCAGACCACCGCCTCGCCCCGGGGATCCCTCGCTGTCCTCGAGACCGTCGCCGCCGCTGCCCAGTTGAATCGCCCGCCGCGCCACCAGCGGGTCCATTCGGGTCCGCCGGACGCGTCCATCACCTGGCTCGGCGGTCGTTGCCAGTCGAGCCGAAGGTCGTCGACGGCGACTCCCCAGAACCAGCCCGGGTCGGCGACGGCTCGTGCCTGGAGAGCCTCGAGATCCGGCTCGCCCGCCGACCGCAGGAACGTCGCGAGGCGTGAATCGGCGAGGAGCTCCGGCGACGGGCGCCAGGCGACGCCGGCGACGTCGCGGCCGAAGATCGGGGCGTCCAGCAGTCGCGCCATGGTCGCCAGCCTACGCCAGGAGCCGCGCGCCGGGTATCGTCGGCACATGACGATCGAGCGGAGCCCCGGTCCCCCTCCCGAACCTGCCCCATCGCCGGGACCGACCAGTGGAAGCGGCGTCGCGAAGGACCCGACGCCGGTCCAGATCCGGCTCCAGATCCTCTCGACGGAGCATTGGTCGTTGATCGCGGCGCGCGGCCTCGCCTGGAATGAGGTGTTCAGCCGGGCCGGCATGTTCCTCTCGACCCTGTCGGGCGCGATGGTGGCCCTCGGTCTCATCGCCGGCGTCGACGGCTTCCACGACGCGTTCTTCGTCTTCGCCCTCGTGATCCTGCCGGTCGTGCTGTTCGTCGGGCTCGGGACGTGGATCCGGATGGGCGCGGCGAACTACCACGATGCCGTCACCGTCAGCGGGATGAACCGGATCCGCGGGGCGTATCTCGAGATCGCGCCGGACCTCCGGCCCTACTTCGTCATGAGCGCCCACGACGACCCTCAGGGCATCGGCGTCACGATGGCCGTCCCGCCCGGTACGTCAACGGCGGTGCACGTGATCGCCGCGACGCCGTTCCTCGTCACCGTGCTGAACGCCGTCATCTCGGGCGCGATCGCCGCGACGGCCCTCGTCGCCCTCGTTCGGCCGTCCGCGGTCGTCGTCGTGATCGCCGCCCTTGGTGTCGCGCTCGTCGTTCTCTATGTCCAGCAGCGCATCGCCGTGAGCCGGGTCAGGACCGGCCAGATGGCCGTCCGCCCGATGTTCCCGACCCCCGGCGCCCCCGGTGCCGTGACCCGGATCCTTGGGACGGAGCTGCCGGATTTCTCCAACGCCGCGATCGAGCACGCTCGCTCGAGCGAGCCGCCGCCGCCACCACCCACGTGACCGCCGAAGCCGTCCTGCGCCGACGGCGTCGAACGGCTGGCGGAGTCCCGCAGCTCCCGTTCCGTCGCCTCGTCAATCCCTTCACGCCGGTCGAGGTCCTCTCAGCCGACCAGGTGGAGGAGATCCACCGCGCCTCGTTGCGGATCCTGGCTGAGGTCGGCGTCGAGGTTCTTGGCGACCGGGCAATCGACCGGTTGGCGGGCGCCGGCGCGACCGTCGACCGCGGGTCGCGTCGCGTCCGGCTCGAGCCCGGGCTCGTGGAGGAGCGGATCGCGACGGCGCCCGCGGAGTTCATGCTCCACGCCCGGAACGCCGAGCGGAGCGTCGTCCTCGGCGGCCGCCATCTCGTCTTCTCGTCGGTCGGCGGTCCGGCCTTCGCCTCAGACCTGGACCGCGGGCGTCGCGCCGGCAACTGGGCCGACTTCCAGGACTATGTCCGGCTGATCTCGGCGCTCAACGTGATCCACCAGGAGGCCGGCGGGCCGCTCGAGCCGACCGATCTTCCGGTCGCGACACGCCACCTCGACATGTACGCGTTCCTTGCCGCCACGCTCGAGAAGACGTGGCATTGCCTCGGCTTCGGGTCGCTGGTCGTCGACGACGCGCTGGAGATCGCCGCACTCGCCCGTGGCATCCCGCGCGATGAGCTCGAGGACGAGCCGAGCCTGATCACGATCATCAACACCAACTCCCCGCTCCGCCTTGACGGGCCGATGGGCGACGGCCTGATCGCGATGGCGGAAGCGGGCCAGGCCGTGGTCGCGACCCCGTTCACGCTCGCCGGGGCGATGACGCCGGTGA
>JBPYEM010000218.1:0-2604 GCA_051985205.1 Candidatus Limnocylindrales bacterium
CGTATGCGGCCCGCCGTGGATCTCGGTGACGAGCGGCGCCGCGCGGCCGTCGCGGCGATCACCGGCCCGCCGGGTCGCCTCCGCCTCGCGCCACGGCGGCAGGTACCAGCCCTGGATCCGGCGTCCGTCGACCTCGGACCAACGTTCGATGGGCTCCCGGAGCTCGATCTCGGCCAGGACGTCGCGATTCAGCTCGGTCAGCCGCCGCGGGGCGCCGTCGGTGCCGTCGCGAACCCACAGGTCGCTCAGCTCCGTGGGCGACGACCGGAGCCACGCGGTTCGCAGGCGCCCCCGAGCGAGCGATACCTGGTCGAACGCATCGATCGCGTGATGGCCGTTCGTGAGCTGCTCGACCGTTCCGTCATCGGTCCGGATCCGCCACAGCTCGATGCTGCCCGCGCGTGGTGCCGTGAACGTGATCCAGCGGCCGTCCGCCGACGGCAGGAGCCGGGCCGCCTCGTTCGGGACGATGTCGCTGGTGATCGTGGAGTTGAGCATCAGGTCGTGACGGCCGGACAGGTTCCGGCCGCGATGCGGCATGGCGGCTTCGGATCCGTCGGCGGCGAGCAGCCAGACATCGCCCCGGTAGTAGTTCTCGGGCAGGTAGCCGCCCATCGCCGCGACCGTTCGACCATCGGGCATCCAGGCCGGCGCCAGGAACGACGCCGGGTCGCCCGTCAGCCGCGTCCGCCGGCCGCTCTCGACGTCCAGGACGACCACGTGTGATCGCTCCTCGAGGTCGTGGTCGTTGCGCAGGTTCGTGACATACGCGATCCGGGTCGAATCCGGTGACCACGCCCCGCCACCCACGCCGGCCGGGTGATCGGTGAGCCGGCGGGCCTTGCCGGTCACCGCATCGACCAGCCAGAGCTGACTCACGGCGTGGTAGATGAAGCCGGTCCCGTTGAAGTGGTAGCCGAGCCGATCGATGAAGTGGTAGTCGGACTCCGGCGTCTGACCAGGCTTCGGCGGCGGCGTCTTGCCCCGCCGCCGGTGGTCCTCTTCCCGGGTCGCGCCGCGGGAGCTGCTCGCGACGAGCAGCCAGCGACCGTCCGGCGACCACTCCACGTTGTCCGCGCCGCGGGGCAGATCCGTCAGGCGCCGGGCCTCGCCGCCGTCGAGCGGCAGGAGATAGACCTGCTGCAGGTCCTCGCGGGTCTTCGGATCGCCCGCCGCCGGCTCCTCCTCGACCTGGAGGCGGCGATCGGAGAGGAAGGCGAGCGTCCGGCCGTCCGGCGAGAAGCGCGCGCCGCGATCGTGCTTCATCCCGAGGCTCAGCTGGCGTGGCTCCCGATCGGCGTCGAGGTCCACGAGCCACAGCGCCTGGCGGTAGCCGTCGTGGGACGGCGCGACGGTCTGGATCGTGAGCACCACCAGGCGACCGTCGGGCGAGAGCCGGGGGTCCGTCGCGACCCGGAACCGGTAGAGATCCTCGGGCTCGAAGGGTCGGGTCGCCGCGCGGGAGCCTCGCCGAGCCGTGGCGCTGGTCACGGGCGAGGAGTCTAGCGCTACCATCGGCCGACCATGCGCGACCAGCTCTCGCTGCGGCTGGAGCCGGACGTTCCGCCGTTGCCGAACCTGCCGGAAGGTCTCCGGCCGATGCTTCCCCGCACGCTGAGCGAGCCGTTCGACTCCGCGGCGCACATCTTCGAGCCGGCGTGGGGCGGGCTCCGTGCGCTGGCCTACGTCGGGCCCGCGGCGTCACCGGGCGCCGGGGACGTCCGGCTCGTCGATTCGAATGGCCGGGACGTCGGCGCTGCACTGCCCGAGCTGGCCGGGATGGCGGTCCGCGTGGACGCTCGGTCGGCGGTCCTCGACGGCGAGCTCGTCGCGGTCGACGGCGACGGTCGCGCCGATCCAGATGCGCTCGACCGGCGGATCCGTGGCCAGCCGGGCCGCCCGGTCGCGTACCTGGCGTTCGATCTGCTCCACATCGACGGCCGGTCGCTGCTGTCGATGCCGCTCCACAAGCGGCGGGATCTCCTCCGGCGGGTCCTCCACCCGGGCGACGAGGTCCTGGCCGTGCCCGCGATCGCCGCGGAGGGCCGGGCGCTCCACGAGGCGGCCGCGGCCCAGGGCATCGCCGGGGTCCTCGCTCGCCAGCGGACGAGCCCCTACCTGCCCGGAACGAAGTCGCGGCTCTGGCGGTTCGTCGCCGCGATGCCGGCGGAGGCGGCCGGCGCCCGGAAGCACGGCGTCACCGAGGCCGATCCCGCGCCGAATCTCGATGCCGTGACGACGGCCGCTGCGCCGGTCATGGCGCTGATCAGCCGGCTCCCCCTGCCCTTCGACGACTGAGCCGCGCTCGCGCCCGGGGCGGCTCCTAGCCGTGCCGGGCGGCCGCGACGTAGGCTCGCAGCCCGGGCCGCTGCCCGTACAGGAGCACGCCCGCGCCGTAGATCCGGACGGCGACGACGGCGGTCACGACGATCGTCGCCGCGAGGATCGCGACCGAGAGCAGGACCTCCTGCGGCTCCACCCGCCCGACCGACAGCCGGGTCAGCATCACGAACGGGCTCCAGAACGGGACGAACGACGCGACGCGGATGAAGCCGGTGATGCCGCCGGTCAGCGCCAGGATCGCTTGCAGGTACCCCGCGATGG
>JBPYEM010000219.1:0-3034 GCA_051985205.1 Candidatus Limnocylindrales bacterium
CGCCACCGGCTGGGGCGCGGATGGGCTCATCGACCCGAGCGAGGTCGACTACCACGTCCGCAAGGCGGCGGGCGGCTGCGCCCTCGTGATGACGTTCGGGTCCGCGTCGGTCGACCCGACGACCGCGGCGGCGTACGGTTCGATCTCGCTCTGGGACGAGCGCAACGAGCCGGCCCTGCGCGCCCTGGCGGCCGGCGTCCATCGCCACGGCGCGCTCTGCATCTCCCAGATGACCCACATGGGCCGTCGCGGCACGTCGTCGATTTCCGGCATTCCGCTGCGCTCGTCGTCGGACCTGCCGGAGGGCGTCCATCTCGAGGTCCCCGTCCCGCTGGCCGCATCCGAGATCCCGGCGATCGTGGAGCGGTTCGCCGACGCCGCGCGTCGCCTGGAGCGGTGCGGCTGGGACGGCTGCGAGGTGACGTCGTTCGGCGGCCATCTGATCGAGCAGTTCTTCGACCCGGGCGTCAACCAGCGCACCGACGAGTACGGCGGCAGCCTCGAGAACCGCACCCGGTTCGGGCGGGAGGTCCTGACCGCCGTCCGAGGGGCCGTGTCCGACCGATTCATCGTCGGCTTCCGGATGACGGCGGATCAGCGCCTGACCGGTGGACTCGGCCCGGCCGAGATGATCGAGATCGCGCGGAGCCTCGCCACGACCGGGGCGATCGACGTGTTCAGCGTGAGCGCGGGAACGGGCGCGACGCGGCTCTCGTCGGCGTACTTCGTCCCCAGCGACGAATTGCCGGAGGGCGCGTACAACGAGCTCGCCCGCCGGTTCCGGGTCGCGGTCGGCATCCCGGTGATCGTGGCGGGTCGAAACGTCGAACCGGCGATGGCCGACGCGTGCGTCGCGAGCGGCGTCGATCTCGTCGCAATGACGCGGGCGATCATCGCCGACCCGGACCTGCCGTCGAAGGCCCGCGAAGGTCGTCCCCAGCGGCCGTGCATCGGACTCAACGAGGGCTGCATCGGGCGGCTGTACACGAGCAAGCCGATGTGGTGCTCGGTCAACCCGGCCGTTCGCGACCCGGACCTCGGCGAGCTGACACCGACACGCGTGCCCGGTCGCGTCGTCGTCGTCGGTGGCGGCGTGGCGGGGCTCGAAGCCGCGCGCGGAGCGGCGCTGCGCGGTCACCGGGTCGTCCTCTTCGAACGTCGGCCGGACGTCGGAGGTCGGGCGCGGCTCGCCGGCCTGCGTCACGGGCGGGACCGCTGGGCGCGCTACATCGACTGGGTGCGAAGCGAGGCGGAGGCGGCCGGCGCGGAGCTGCGTTGCGGGTCGCCGGCGAGCGTCGAGGACATCATCGCCGAGGCACCGGACCTCGTCGTGCTGGCGACCGGCAGCGAGCTTCGACCCTCGGCGGTCCTGCCCGGCCCCGTGCCCGTCGTCGACGTCGACGACGTGCTCGAAGATCGCGTCCCGGCGGTCGCGGTTCGGTCCGCGCTGATCCTCGACGACGAGGCGGGCTTCCTCGCAGCAACGGCCGCGGAGCGGCTCGTCGACGACGGTTTCAGCGTGGAGATCGCGACCTCCCATCCGGCCGTGATCGGCATGGTCGACCCGACGCAGCAGCCGTTCGTGCTGCGCCGCCTGGAGGTGGCGGGCGTCAGGATGTCGCCGAACCTCGTCGGCGTCGTGAGCGACGCGGACGGCGCGATCTTGCGGAACGTCTACACGGAGCGCGAGGAGCGCCGCGATGGCGTCGGGCTCGTCGTGATGGCCGGCTTCCGGCGCGGCGTGACGGATCTCGGGCAGGCGCTGGCGAGACGGGCGCCGCAGCTGCGCGTCGTCGCCGTCGGTGACGCGCTGGCGCCCAGGACGCTGCTCGACGCCGTCGCCGAAGGCGCGCGGGCGGGCGCGGAGGCGTAGGTCCGCCCCACCGCCCGAGGGGCGTCGCCACGACCCGTCGCCGCGAACGCCCCGATCAGAGCCGGCGCGCGAGCTCCCGGGCCTCGTAGAAGGCGAGGCTCGCTCGCCGCGGCGACACGCAATCGCCGATCTGGCGATGGGCGATGCCGGCCGCGGTCAGCGCGTCGCCGAGCGCCGTTTCCGCGACCGGGGTCTCGGCGATGACCAGCGCATCGGCCTCGATCCGGGTCTGCTCGCCCGTGACCGTCGACTCGACGGTCGCCTGACCGGAGTCCCAGGCGACGAGCGCGACCGACGTCCGCGCCTGACCGCCGGCATGGGCGAACCGCTTCCGGAGGGGGCCATCGGCGGCGCTGTGGAACAACGCCGACCCAACCGTCGCGGCCGGAGTCAGGACCGTGACGGCATGCCCGGCTTCGGCGAGATGGACCGCCGTCCCGAGGCCGCGCCAATCGCCGAGATCGTCGAGGAGCACCACCCGCCGGCCTGGCACGGCCGCGCCGCCCATCACGTCCTGGATGGTCAGCACGTTCGGCTGGTCCGCTCCGGGCAGTCGGTCGACCAGCGGCCTCGCCCGCTGGAAGCCGGTTCGGGGTGGTCGAGACCCGGTCGCGACGATGACCTCCTCGGCGCCGGCTCCCTTGACGTCGTCGACGGTCGCGTCCGTGCCGAGCCGGACGTCGACCCCGAGCGACCGGAGCCGTCGGTCGAACCAGGCCAGGAGGTCGAGGATCTGGCCGCGCGACGGTTGCCGACCGGCCAACCGGAACTGACCACCGAGCCCATCGGCCCGTTCGATCAGCGTGACCTGGTGGCCGCGTTCGGCTGCAACGCGGGCCGTTTCCAGCCCGGCAGGACCACCGCCGACGACGAGGACGCGGCGGGGCACCGCGGCGGGTTCGAACCGGTCGCCGCCCCACTCGAACTCGCGCCCCGCCGACGGGTTGACGAGGCAGGAGATCCAGTAGTCGCGGGAGCGGCGGGCCCAGCACATCTGGTTGCACGAGATGCACGGCCGGACCTCGTCGGCCCGGCCGGCCCGGGCCTTCGCGACGAGACGCGGGTCGGCGATCTGGCCCCGGACGATGCTGACGAGATCGGCATGCCCGGCAGCCAGCACCGCCTCCGCCGCCGCGGGAGTCCGGATGTGGCTCTCCGCCT
>JBPYEM010000220.1:0-3757 GCA_051985205.1 Candidatus Limnocylindrales bacterium
GCCACGCCAGGTCGCGATGTTCCTGATGCGCGAGGAGACGGACGTCTCGCTGCTGCGGATCGGCGCGGAGCTGGGCGGCCGCGACCATTCCACCGTCCTGCACGCCTGCGACAAGATCACCCGGGAGAGCGCCGTCAACGACGAGCTGCGACGGGAGATCGCGGCCGTCCGCGAGCTCATCTACGCCGACTAGGGCTGTTGCGGTGGAACGACGCTGGCGTTGTTGGGCGCTGCGCCCCTCGCTCACGCACCCGGTCGTGCGCTCGCTCGGGTACTCCCGCCCGGCCTAGCCAGCCTCGCCCCACCGCAACGAACGCAGTCGCGCACGCAGGACCCACCCCGTCATTCCAGGTGGCGGAATCGCCCGGTTCCTCCCACGCCGCCACCGAGTGAACCTTTCTGCACTGGACCGGCCTGAACCGGTTCAGGAAGCCGTTCGTGTGGACAACCAGCCCGAATCCGTGGACAACGGGTCCCGGTTGTGGACAGATCCGCGCGGCGGGCGTCGGGATCTCCGGGTCCTCGGGTGGACGATTCCGGTCGCCACGGGGCCCCGCTCGGCCGGCCGGGGCGCTCCGTCCACCGGCCGTCCACGCCTCGACGTGTCCCTCCCGGTCAGGCATCCACGACGTGATGCTGGTCGTCCACCGCGATCCGCGAACGGCGCGGAACGAGGGCGTCCACCGCGTCCACAGGCTGATGACGGTGATGACGGAATGAGAAGATAGGGCGAAGATACCCACGACTCGGCGAGGCGCCCGCGCGGGCTCCGATCCACAGCGCAGCGACCGCCGAGACCCGTCACTTGGAGTGAGCCGACGTGAAGCTTTCGGTCATGCAGGAGAACCTGGCGCGTGGCCTGTCGGTCGTCAGCCGGGCCGTCTCGAACCGCTCCCTGCCGGTCCTGACGAACGTCCTGCTGAAGACCGAGGATGGCGGCCTCAAGCTCACAGCCACCAACCTGGAGATCGGGATCACGTACTGGGTTCCCGGCAAGATCGAGACCGACGGCGCGACGTCCGTGCCGGCCCGCCTCCTGACGGACCTGGTGAACTCCCTGCCGGGCGGCGAGCCGATCAATCTCGAGCTCGGCGACGGCGAGACGCTCCACATCCGGGCGGGTCGGTTCGAGTCGAACATCAAGGGGATCCCGGCCGAGGACTTCCCGACCGTGCAGACCGCGGGCGAGCGGCCGATCACGCGGGTCGCCCAGAAGGTCCTGCGCCAGGCGCTCGATGAGACCGCGTTCGCGGCGGCGAGCGACGAGGCCCGGCCGATCCTCACCGGCGTCCTCGCGCGGTTCGAGGGCGACCAGCTGACGCTCGCCGCCGCCGACAACTACCGGATCGCCGTCAAGCAGCTGACCGTGCTGGACCCGGTCGAGGAGACGAGCGTCGTCATCCCGGCCAGAGCGCTGCACGAGCTCGCACGCGTGCTCGGCGACACGGACGATCCGGTCGCGATCGTCCTCGCCCACTCCCGGAACCAGCTGCTCTTCCACCTCGACGGGATCGATCTGGTCACGCGACTGATCGACGGCCAGTACCCGAACTATCAGTCCGTCCTGCCATCCAGCCACGCGACGCGCGCCGTCCTCGATCGCGAGGAGCTGCTTCGCGCCGTCCGGCCGGCAGCGCTGATCGCCCACGAGTCCGCGAACATCGTGAAGCTGGGCGTCGGCGTCGATGGCGATCCGGCGATCACGGTCAGCGCGAACGCCGAGGTCGGCGACCACGTGGGTCGCGTCGAGGCGGACGTGGAGGGTGACGGAACGACGATCGCGTTCAACGCTCGCTTCCTCGCGGACGTGCTCCAGAACGTCGATGCGGAACAGTTCGCCCTCGAGCTGAACGGGCCGCTCTCGCCGGGCGTCTTCAAGCCGGTCGGCGACGAGCGCTACGTCCATGTCGTCATGCCGCTCCGGACCACGTCCTAGGGATTCGGTCCTGATCTCGTCGTCGCCCGCGGAGTCCGCCCGGCCAGGATCGAACGCGTCCACGGGCGATGACGCGGTCGTCGGCACGCCGGTGGGTCCCGGCGTCCCGCCTCGCGGCCATCTGCTCGAGCGACTCTCCGTTGCCGGGTTGCGCTCATACGCCGTACTCGAGGCGGCGTTCGGGCCGGGACCGCAGCTGATCGTCGGACCGAACGCGGCCGGCAAGACGACGCTCCTCGAGGCGATCGTCCTGCTGGCCTGGGGTCGGTCGCACCGGACGTCGACCGATGGCGAGCTCGTCCGGTGGGGCAGCGACCTCGCGCGGATCGAAGGCGCCGTCGGACCGGAAGCCATCGAAGTCGCGCTCGTCCGGAGCAGCCCTACGGCGAACGCGCGGAAGCGGATCCGCGTGAACGGCGTCGCGCGTCGAGCGGCCGGGCTCGTCGGTCTCCTGCGGACGGTGGTCTTCGCGCCGGAGGAGATGCTGCTCGTGGTCGGGTCGCCCGGCCTTCGGCGGGCCGCGATCGACCAGCTCGCATCGCAGCACTCGCCCACCTACGCGCACGAGCTGGCGACGTACACCCGGACCCTGCAGCAGCGGAACAGCCTCCTCCGCGCGATCCGGGAGGAGCAGGCGAGCCGGGAGGAGCTCCGATTCTGGGATGGCACGTTCCTCGACGCCGGCGGCGCGATCGTCGCGGCTCGGCTCCGCCTCCTCGATGATCTGGCCCGGCCGCTGGCGAACGCCCATGCCGAGATCGCGCCAGACGAAGCGGGGGCTGCGCGACTCGGGATCGGCTACGTCACGAACGCTCCGGCTCTCCCCGGCGAGGCGCCGCGGGACGCGCTCGCCCGTCGGCTGCAGGAAACCGCCGAGAAGGAGCTCTGGAACGGGTCGACGTTGATCGGGCCCCATCGCGACGACCTCGCCTTCGTGCTCGAGGGTCGCGACATGGCCGGCTTCGCCTCTCGGGGCCAGCAGCGGACGGCGATCCTCGCCTTCAAGCTCGCCGAGCTCGACCTTCTCACGGAGCAGGACGGCCGGCCGCCGCTCCTGCTGCTCGACGACGTGTTCTCGGAGCTGGATCCGGATCGGCGGGCCCACCTCGTCCGGCGGATCTCCGAGCTGCCGCAGGCGTTCGTCACGACGACGACCGTCGAGGACCTCGATCCGCGCTTGGTGGCCGCGGCCACGAGCTGGGAGGTCGGACCCGACCACGGCGATGGTGCGACCCTGCGCGGGGTCGCGGGCAGGTGATGCGCTCATCGTCCGGACGATGTGATGGCGCCTCGGCCGACCACGCCGCGAGGCTGCCGGCGCGATGAGCGGCAGACGGTGAGCGGCCGACGGTGAGCGGCCGACGGCCGATGGTCCGGATCGGCACGCTCATCCCGGACGCGGCTCGCGAGCTCGGCCTGGAGGACGAGCTCCGGCGATCCCGGGCCATGACCACCTTCGATCAGCTGATCGCCGAGCGCGTGCCGGCGGTCGTCGGTGCGTGCCGGGTCATCCGGGTCGATGGCGAGACCGCCGTGGTCGAGGCGGACGCTCCGATCGTCGCCCAGGAGCTCCGTCTCCGGGCACCGGAGCTGGAGCGCGCCTTCGCGGCGACGCCGGCCGGAGCGGGCATCCGCGAGGTCCGGATCACGGTCCGGCGGAGCGGTCTCCCGTCCTGACTCGCCGCGTATACTGCCCGGGCCTGCCTGCCAATCTCGGGGCGTACGTCCCGGACCGATTCGGGCCCACGCCTCGGCGGTCCGTGCCGCCCGCCGATGACCGGCGCCCCCTGTCACGAGAGACCCAGCCTTGGCCGTCCGCCT
>JBPYEM010000221.1:0-7020 GCA_051985205.1 Candidatus Limnocylindrales bacterium
TGGGCTCGACCGTTGGACGCCGCTGCGGGTACCCAGATCATGCCCTCCAACCGCGGCGACGTCAAACGTCGGCTCGGCGATCAGGCTCGGCTTCGCGGCCGGGGGCGGCGAACTGTCAGGCGACGGCAACGCTCGGTGGAGCGTCGGGAGGCCGCCCGGCACCCCCCAGCGACGACCCTTGGCCGCATGGACCAACCGAGGCCGCGCCCAGCCGCGATCGTCGCCGTCACGACGGACGATGACCGCCACGCTGCCGTCGTGAACCGCGCCGCCGCCGTGGCTCGCGATGCCGGATCCACCGTGATCCTCTGGGACCGGGACGCGGCGGTCTCGCCACTCGAATCTCCGCTGCCGACCGATTGGTCGGGCGACGGCGAGCAGCAGCAGTTCGGCGATCGTCTCGGACCGAACGACCTCATGGCAGCGGGCCGCGAACCGATCGCCCGTCAGGTCGGCCAGCTTCGCCAGGACGGCATCGACGCCTGGGGCTGGCTGCCGAGCCGGACCGACGCCGAGGACCTCGCCCGGTATGCCGCCGATCAGCACGCGGACCTCGTCCTCGTCTCGTCCGACGACGCCGATCTCATCGGGGACCTGCGCGACCTCGACCAACGCGGTCCCACCAACGCGCTGCGCCGCGTCCGGGTGGAGACCGTCCCCGCCTGAAACACAGCCGGCGCAACATCCAATCGCGGCGGTACGGCGCTCGTCCCCGGCCGCGCGAACGCAGGGCGCAGGGTTCGGTTGCGAAACTTCAACCATCGCTGGACCGATCCGGAGTTGCGCCGATCCGTCCCAATTGGCAGACTCCCGCCGTCCGATGCAACCGACATCAGGAGGGGTCCCTTGCCGACGTCCCTGATCGCGCGTGCGCGACGCACCGCGATCGCCCTTGCCGCTTCGGCCGTCGCCCTGGCCGGGCTGGCGCCCGCCGTCCTTGCCGCAGACCTGAGCGTGACGACGCCGTATCCCGATATCGCAGTCGCCCCCGGGTCGAGCGCGAGCTTCGACCTCACGATCACGGCCCCGCGCGACGGCACGGTCGACCTCTCCGTCTCTGGCACGCCGTCCGGTTGGACGGCGACCCTCCACGGCGGCGGTTTCGTCGTCTCGGGCGTGTCGATCATCGGCGGCAAGGCCGCCACCGCCCGGCTCGACGTGAAGGTGCCGGGCGACACGCAGACCACGGACGGCCGCCTCACCGTCGTCGCCAAGCAGGGCGGCAGCACGGCGTCGCTCCCGATCAGCGTCAGCGTGAACGCGAGCGTCGCCGGCGACCTGACCGTCACGACGAACTCCCCGACGTTGACGGGTCCGAACACGACCACGTTCAGCTTCGACCTGACGGTCAACAACGGGACCGCCCAGGACCAGACGATCTCGGCGAAGGCCACCGGACCCACGGGCTGGAACGTCACGACGAAGCTGTCCGACGCGAACGCCGCGAGCACGATCGTGAAGGCCGGCAGCGAGACCACGGTCACGGTCAGTGCCGTGCCACCGACCGATGCACCGGCCGGTCACACGGACCTCGACGTCTCGGTGACGGCAGGTTCGCGGACGATCCCGGGCAAGCTCGGCGTCGACATCACCGGCTCGTTCAAGCTCACGCTCTCGACACCGAACCAGCTGGTGTCGATGCACGGCCCGGCCGGCAGCGGAACGACCCAGGCACTGGTCGTGAAGAACGACGGAACCGCGGATCTGGCCAACGTGAAGCTGACCTCCTCGGCGCCGTCGAACTGGAAGGTCACGTTCGACGCGGCGAATGACACGATCCCGACCATCCCCGCGGGCCAGCAGGTGACCGTCAACGCGACGATCACGCCGACCGGTGACGCCGTCACCGGGGATTACCAGGTGACGCTCACCGGGACCGCACCGGGCGAGAACGGCACGACCGCGGCGACGAACGATCTCCAGATGACGTTCACCGTCGAGACGTCGCCGCTCTGGCTGCTTGCCGGGTTCGCGCTGATCGTCGTGATCCTCGTCGCGCTGTTCTACGTCTTCCGGACCTACGGCCGGCGATGACGGCACCGTCGACGCGGCCGGTCCGGAAGCGGGTCGGCCGCAAGGGCGGCGCATCCGAGCGAGAGCCGTCCGCGGCCCGTCCGCCTCGTCCGGCTGGTGACGACCGGCCGCGCGCGCCCATCCGGACGCGCGGCCTGACGAAGATGTACGGCGATCTCGTCGCGGTCGACCACCTCGATCTCGAGGTCCAGGCCGGCGAGATCTTCGGGCTTCTCGGCCAGAACGGCGCCGGCAAGACGACGACGATCCTCATGCTGCTCGGCCTCACCGAGCCCACGGAGGGCCAGGCCCGCGTCGTCGGGCTCGATCCGGCCCGTCGGCCGCTCGAGGTGAAGCGTCGTGTCGGGTACCTGCCCGACGCCGTCGGCTTCTACGGCGACATGTCCGGTCGCGACAATCTGCGCTATACGGCGAAGCTGAACCGGATCGAGCGGCGCGAAGCCGAGGAGCTGATCAACGAGGCGCTCGAGCAGGTGGGTCTGACGGCCCGCGCCGACGACCGGACCGACCAGTATTCACGGGGCATGCTCCAGCGGCTCGGGATCGCCGACGCCCTGATCAAGGATCCGGACGTCCTGATCCTCGACGAGCCGACGACGGCGATCGACCCGCTCGGCGTGACCGAGATCCTCGACCTGCTGCGGTCGCTCGTCGACGATCGGAAGATGGCGATCCTCCTGTCGAGCCACCTGCTGAACCAGGTCCAGCACGTCTGCGACCGGATCGGGATCTTCTCCGCGGGCCGGCTGATCGGCCAGGGGACGATGCCCGACCTCGCCTCGCGGTTCGGCGAGGACACAGCCCACGTGGAGGCCGAGATCCAGGCACCGAACGAGGGTGGCCCGGATCGCGTCCGCGAGATCCTCGCCGCGATCCCGAACGTCGTGAAGGTCACCGCGCCGCGACGGAACTCCGACGCCTGGGTGCTCGACGTCCGGCCGGCGAGTGAGCAGACGCGCGTCCGCCGGGCGGTCCTCGCCGCGGCGACCCAGGCCGGGCTCGACCTCACGTCGCTGCGGTCGCAGGCGCCGGCGCTGGAGGACATCTACCGGCGCGCCGTCGAACGCGCAGCCCACGGCCATGCGAGGGAGGTTCGATGACCACCGAGAGTCAGAGCCTGCCAGCCCCGGACGGGCCCGCGCGACCGGCTCGCCGGTCCGAGGCCGAGGCGATCCCGTCGCGCCGCGAGCGCTCCGTGCCACACGCCGGCTGGATCGTGGTCGCGCAGAAGGAGTTCACGGATCACCTCCAGTCGGTCCGTTTCGTGGTCCTCCTGTTCGTGCTCGGGATCGCGGCGGTCATCCCGATGTACTTCACCGCCGACGCGATCCGGTCGGCCGCGTCCTCCATCACGGACCGCTCCTCCCTGTTCCTTGCCCTCTTCACGTACTCGCCCGACGCCGCCGGCACGGGCATCCAGATCCCGCCCGCGGTCGAGTTCATCCGGATCGTCGGGCCGCTGCTCGGCGTGGCGTTCGCCTTCGACGCGGTGAACGGCGAGCGAGCCAATGGCACGCTGCCCCGGCTGATGTCGCAGCCCATCCACCGCGACGACGTCATCAACGGAAAGTTCGCGGCCGCGCTGATGACGATCGGCCTGGTCTTCGTCGTCGTGGTCGTTGCGATCGCGGCGTTCGGGATCATCCGGCTCGGGATCGCGCCCTCGCCCGAGGAGCTGCTGCGACTCGCGTTCTGGGTGATCCTCACCTTCCTGTATGTCGCGGTCTGGGTCGCCTTCGGGATCCTGCTGTCCGTGCTCGTCCGGAGCAGCGCGACGTCCGCGCTGATCGGCTTCGGGGTCTGGCTCCTCGTCACGATCTTCGGCGGCCTGATCATCGGCTTCATCGCCGGGGTCGTCGCCCCGACGACCGGCACCCTGGACCAGCAGGCCTCCGCGTCCGCGGTCCAGCAGACGATCACCCGGCTCAACCCGGGCACGCTCCAGTTCGAGGCGACGTCGGCGCTGCTGAACCCCGTCGTGGCCGCCGTGTCGAACCCGGGCACGCTGTCCGGCTACGTCCAGGCGGCCCAGCGGATCCCATCGCTCCAGACCTTCGAGCAGAGCCTGCTCCTCGTCTGGCCGCACTTCGTCACCCTGTTCGCGATCACGGCGGGGCTGTTCGCCCTCGCCTACCTCCGCTTCATGCGACAGGAAGTCCGCGCATAACGGCTGTCGCGCCTGGACGCCGAGGGAGGTGTTGGCGGGATGCGCTCCGCGCTCACGCACCTTGAAGTGCGCTCGCTTACGGTGCTCCCCGCCGCCTAGCCCTCGACGCCCACGCGCGACGAACGCAGTCTTGTGCGACGAACGCAGTCGCGTGACCGGATGAGCGCGGACGATAAGCGGCCGGACTGCGGACCGGGCTGCGCCTGCGCAATCGGCAACGAGTTCAGCGAGAAGAGCGCCAAGCGCGACCTCGCCGCCTATCGTCGCAATGGCCCCGATGAGACCACGCGTTGGTTGATCGAGGGGCTTCGGGGCGGTCCCGCCGGTGACGTCGCCGGGCTCACCGTGCTCGACGTCGGCGCGGGCATCGGCGCCGTGCACCTGGCGCTCCTCGAGGCCGGGGCCACGGCGGCGACGGACGTCGACGGCTCGCCGGCCTACATCGCGGTGGCTCGGACGGAGGCAGAGCGCGCGGGTCTCGCCGATCGGATCCGCTACGAGAGCGGTGACTTCGTCGCCCGGTCCCGGGATGTCGAGGCGGCGGACCTGGTCGCCCTCGACCGGGTGGTGTGCTGCTACCCGGACTTCCGGGCGCTGGTCGGCCTGTCCGCGGCGCACGCGATCCGTCGCTACGGGCTCGTCTATCCGCGCGACCGATGGTGGATCCGGGCCGGGAGCGCAACCGTCAATGGCGTGCTGCGGGCCCTCCGCCAGCGAACCCGCTTCTACGTCCACCGCACGGCGGACGTCGAGGCGATCCTCGCCGCCGCCGGGTTCGTCCGGTCGTTCCAGCGGCGCAAGGTCTTCTGGCAGGTGGCGGTCTTCGAGCGAGCCTGAGGCCGGACCGGTCGGGAACGGCCGACTCGAACCGGGGTCGGCGGGAGATCAGCTCGGCGGATAGCCCGTGATCGACATGATCTCCTCGTAGAGCGGCTGCAGGCGCCGGTAGAGCCGGCGATAGACGCGCCGGTACAGCTCGTCGTAGAGGCGATGGCGGGCGACGTCCGGCTCGACAGTCTCGACGAGCCGCGTCATCGCGCCGACGGCGGCATCGAACGACGGGTGGATCCCGAGACCCACCGCCGCATCGATCGCCGCGCCCAGGCCCGACGTCTCGTGGGTATGAGGCACACCCACCGGCAGCCCGAAGATGTCGGCGGTCAGCTGGACCGCGGCCGGCGATTGCGCACCGCCGCCCGACACGCGCAGCTCGCGCAGCGGCGTCTTGGCTCGATCGGCCGCGCGCTCGCCACCCTCGCGCAGCGCGTACGCCAGGCCTTCCAGGATCGCCCGGTAGAGATGCGCCCGCGTATGGACGTCGCCGAACCCGACGATCGCGCCCTTCGCCTCCGGTCCCGGGACCCGCACGCCGGGCGTCCAGGTCGGCTGGACGATCAGCCCCATGGCCCCGGGCTCCGTGGCACGGACCAGGTCGTCGAACAGCGCCTCCGGCGCGATTCCCAGCTGATCGGCCTGGGCGACCTCAGCGGCGCCGAACTGGCGTTTGAACCAGTCGACCAGCCAGTAGCCGCGATAGACCTGGACCTCGAGGCTCCACGCCCCGGGGATCGCCGCGGGATAGGGCGGGACGAGCGGTACGGCCTCGACGTAGCGCCGCTGCGTCGTGTTGATCGTCGCGGTCGTCCCGTAGGACAACGAGCCGACGTCCGGGCGAACGGCGCCGGAGCCGAGGACCTCGCACGCCTTGTCGGCGGCCGCGGCCGCGACCGGTAGCCCGGCCCGCAACCCGAGATGCGTCGCCGCCTCGGTCGTGAGCTCGCCAAGGCCCGCGCCGGGGGGGACGAGCTCCGGCAGCCAATCCGGGCTCACCGGAGCTGCGCGCCAGCGCCAATCGCCGCTGCCCGCCCAGGTGAGCCGCTTGTAATCGAACGGGACGTAGCCCACCTGGGCGGCGATCGAGTCGACCCAGCGGCCGGTGAGAGCGTGCGTCAGGAACCCGGACAGGAAGACGTAGTGCCGGATCGCGCGGAAGACGCTCGGCTCCTCGGAACGGAGCCAGTTCGCCTCACAGTCCGCCTGGAACGCGGCCACGGTCCGACGGACGCCGAGCGCCCGAAACGCGACGCCCATCGCCCCGCCGATCTCGGGCACGTTCTGCGCTCGGCGCTGATCCAGCCAGACGATCGCCGGCCGGAGCGGGAGCCCGTCCGCATCCGTCACGATGACCGTCGCCCGTTGCGTCGTGAGGGCGATACCGGCGATCGCGTCCGCGGCGACGGCGCCGCTCGACCAGACCGCGGCGCAGGCGTCGCCGATCGCGTTCCACCAGACCGCGGGGTCCTGCTCGGCCCAGCCTGGCCGTGGCGAGACATACGGCTCGATCGCGATCCGGCCCCTGGCGACGATCCCACCGGCGGGATCGACGACGAGCGCGCGAACGCTCTGCGTCCCGACGTCGATGGCGAGGACGTGGTCGGCGGCGGTCATTCCCGCGCGACCGTGTCGTCCGGCCCGTTGCCGAGCAGGATGCCGGGATTCATCAGACCGAGTGGGTCGAGCCGCTTCCGGGCCGCTTCGAGGACGTCCAGCCCGAGATCGCCCTTCTCGGCAGCCAGCCACGGCCGGTGATCACGACCGATACCGTGCTGGTGGCTGATCGTCCCGCCGTGGCGGACGATCGCTGCGCTCGCCGCGGACTTCAGCACCTTCCAGCGACGGAGGGTCTCGTCCGGATCGGCGGCGATCCGGAAGAGATAGGTGGCGTAGAGGCTCGAACCGCTCGGGTAGACGTGGGACAGGTGGCTGAACGCGTGGACGCGCTCGCCGCGGTCGTCGAGACCGTGACGGAGCGTCCGCCC
>JBPYEM010000222.1:0-2996 GCA_051985205.1 Candidatus Limnocylindrales bacterium
CATCCAGCCACCAGGTGGCCGTGACGAGCCGCGACTCCACGCCGGCGCCGGGCACCGTCGCGGTCCGGGCCACGGCACCGGTCGCATCCAGGCTCTCCACTTTGGTCGCGACCTTGGCGCCCGGCCACCAGGCAGCCCACCAGCCGACACCGGTCGTGGTCGAGACGAGCGACCCGTCGCCGAATCCGATTCGCGCGCCCGTCGCGTCCGGCCCGGATCGGCCGAATGCGACCGTCCACGGGGCCGCGTCCTCCGTGCCGGCCACCTCGGTCACGGCCACGTCCGTTGCGTCCACGGGCGCGACGCTGTCCACGGCAAGACGATCGAGCGTCGCAACGGCGGCGCCAGCGTCGGTCAAGCGCCCGACGCAGTCGATGCCCACGCCGCCGTCGGACAGGATCGCGACGAACCGGCCCTCGCCGCGCGTGTCGACGACGGCGGTCGGCAGCTCCGCTTCGACCTCGCCGAGCTGCGCCCGGGCTGCAGCGGCGCAGGCATCGGAAACGACCGCGATCTGCGAGTCCGCGAGCGGGATCGGCTCGGATCGCCACGGGCCGGCGATCACGTCGGGCGGGGCCGGCGTGACGTCGGAGGAGGCGGTCGCCTCGAGCGCACCGGGGAGCGGCGCGGCGCGCTCCGACGTGGACGGAACCGCAGAGCCGCAGCCGGCGAGGAGCAGCGGGACGGCGACGGTGGCGACGGCGAGGATGCGGGTCGTCGGTCCCATCGTTGGCCCCAACCGTAGCCGATCAGCCGAAACCTGCCCGTCGGCTTTCCGCGTCAGGGGTCGACGTCGTCGGACAGTCCCGTCAACGTGGCAGTGGAGCTGGACCTTCGGGATTCGGTCAAACGTCTCGATCCCGGGACAGTCGGCTCGGGCGCGAACGCCGTCAAAGGGCCTCCTCGCTCGATGATGCTCTGCCCGAGGCGCCGCCGCCGGTCGTCCTCTTGAAGCGGCGGCGACGCCGAAGATCCGCTGTGATCAGCAGCAGCCTCCTGCGCCGCAGCATTCCGAGCTCAGGACGCGCAGTGCCGGAGCGCGGCTCAGGTCGATGAGCGGTGCCGCATCCGCCGGCTTCCGGGCCTGGACGATCGCGCTGACCATTCCGTCCGCGACGGGGTGGGTCGGCGTGAGGGTCACATCGACGAGCCCCACCGCCTCGAGTCCCGTCCGGAACTCCGAGAACGACAGCGCACCCGCGATGCAGCCGGTGTAGCTGCCACGCTCGGCGCGTTCCTCCGCTGTCAGCCGATCCTCGGCGACGATGTCCGTGACGCCCATCCGGCCGCCGGGCTTGAGGACCCGGGCGATCTCGCGGAACACCGCTGACTTGTCGGCGGCCAGGTTGATGACGCAGTTGCTGATCACGACGTCGACGGAGTCCGCGGGCATCGGGATCGCCTCGATGTGGCCCTTCAGGAACTCGACGTTCATCGCGCCCGCCTCGGCCGCATTCTGCTGGGCCAGCGCGAGCATCTCGTCGGTCATGTCGAGCCCGATGGCGCGACCGGTGGGCCCGACACGCTTCGCGGACAGAAGGACGTCGATCCCGCCGCCCGATCCGAGATCCAGCACGCGCTCACCCTCGCGGAGCTCCGCGACCGCCGTCGGGTTGCCGCAGCCCAGGCTCGCGAGGACCGCCGCGTCCGGCAGCTCGGACTGCTCGAGGACGGAGTAGAGGCCGGCTCCGATCGTCTCTGGCTCGGTCGAGCAGCACGCGCCGGACTGCGCCTGGAGGGCGGCGTTCGCGTAGCGGGCGCGGACCTCCTCGTGGATGGTCTCGGTCGTCATGTCGTCTCCTGGATCGATCCTTGTCGATATCGTGGACACCTTGCCTTGTATCGACACACGTCAATATAGGGGCGATGAAATCGATCGACCCGGATGCGCGGCTCCTGCACGGCGCGGCGGACCCAACGCGACTCGCCATCCTTCGCCAGCTGGCGGGTGCGGTCGAGATCTGTGCCTGCGACTTCACCGCCTGCTGTGACGTCGCCCAGCCGACCGTCAGCCACCATCTCAAGGTCCTCCGCGAGACCGGCTGGGTGAGCTCCGAGCGGCGCGGGACCTGGGTCTGGTATCGGCTCCGGCAGGAGGCCGTCGACCGCTTCGGCCGGATCGCCGGCAGTCTGATCGCGGCCGGCGGCGCGACAACCGGACGCGTCCTCCCGACGGTCCAACAGCCCGCCTGACCGCGCGATTGACGGGGTAGCAGGCACGCCAGCCTGAAGTTGCCGGTCAATCCAGCCTTTCCGGGGCGCACGCGCTGGACGATCGCCGTGAACGACAATGCGACGGTGGGTGATATCAAGTCTCGGCGCCGCGCCGTCGCGGAGAACGTGGCCGAGTGCCAGCGGCTTCTCGAGACGGCGGAGCGCCAGTTCCATGCAGGCGACCTGCGTGCCAGTGGCGAGACGGCGATCCGGGCGGGCGAGCTGGCGCGACTGGCCGGACGCCCCGACCTTCTGGCTGCGGCCGCGCTCGTGGTGACGGGCGTCGAGGATTCCCTGATCGATGCCGGCGTCGAATCGATGTGCCGCGAAGCCCTCGCAACGGTCGAGCCCACGAACACGGTGATCCTCGCCCGCCTTCACGCGCAGCTAGCAGTTGCCCAATACCACCGCGGCCGCATCGGCGACGCCGCGACGAGCAGCGAGCGAGCGATGCAGCTGGCGGTTCAGACAGACGATCCCGCGGTGTCTGCGGCGGCGCTCCACGCCCGAAGGATGATCGCCGTCGGCCTCATCCGACCGATCGAGCTGATCGACCTCGGGCAGGGGATGCTCGTCGTGGCCGAACAGCTTCGGTCGACGGAGCGGGAGATGCTCGGTCACGCGTGGCGGATCGATGGATTCTTGCAGCTCGCCAACACCGCCGCCGCCAGCCTCGAGATCGACGCCCTGGATGTCCTTGCCGCCGGCACCGGGGAGCCGCTGGTCAAATGGCACGCCCTGCGGTCGCGGGCGGGCTGGTCCCAGGCTGTGGGAGCGTTCGC
>JBPYEM010000223.1:0-9495 GCA_051985205.1 Candidatus Limnocylindrales bacterium
GGTCGATACGAGCACGTCGGCGAGTGGCTGGCCCGAGCCGGTCTGGACGTGACGAGCTACGACCTCCGAGGGTTCGGCGGCTCCGGTGGCCGGCGCGCATTCGTCGATCGCTGGAGGCAGTACCACGACGACCTCGACGAGCGTCTCGTCGCACTCCGAGGCGAGGCCGGCGGTCGGCCGGTCGCGCTGATGGGCCACTCCCTGGGAGGGCTGATCGCCCTCGGCTACGTCCTCGCGGAGGAACCACGGGCCCAGCCGGATGCGCTCGTGCTGAGCGCGCCGGCGATCGATGCGACGGTCCCCGGTTGGAAGCGGGCTCTCGCATCCGTCCTCGGCCGGGCGGCACCCACGGTCTCGCTGCAGAACGACTTCGATGGCGAGCTGCTGTCACGGGACCCGTCGGTCGGTGAGCGCTATTTCGTCGACCCGCTCGCCCAACACCGGACGACGACGCGCCTCGGCGCAGAAGCACTTGCCGAGCAGGGCAGGGTCCGGGCGGCGCTGAGCCGACTCACGCTCCCGACCCTCGTCTACCACGGCACGGCGGATCGGCTCGTTCCGACCGCGTCGAGCGAGCCGCTGGGAGCGCTCGCCACGGTGACCCGCCGGACGTACCCGGATCTCCGTCACGAGAGCCACAACGAGCCCGAGGGGGCGGCGGTCGTCGGTGACGTCATCACCTGGCTGAGGTCGGTGCTACAGTCGCCGGACAACTGAACACCGCCTCCGGGGAGCGCGAGAAGCGCTGAGAGTGTGGCCCGACCACAGACCCGCCGAACCTGATCTGGCTCGTACCAGCGAAGGAAGCAGGCCCATCGACTCGACGCCGCCGTCCCCCGGACGGGCGGCGTCTCGTGCTCGATGGAGGTATCAGGGCCATGGTCACGTTCGCGGACGGCGCCACGCAGTGGCGCACGCGCGACATCGTCGTCGTTGCGGTGATCGCGGTCGCATTCGGGGTGTTCTTCTGGGCGTTCGGCCTCGCGTGGTCCGGCCTCGGCGCGCTCGGCCCGGCCCAGAACATCCTGTACGCGGGCTGGCTCCTGCCGGGGATCGTCGCGCCGCTCGTGGTCCGCAAGGCCGGTGCCGCGCTGTTCGCCGAGGTGGTCGCCGCCGGCGTGTCGATGCTGATCGGCTCGCAGTGGAGCGTCGACACGCTCGTGTCCGGCGTCGTCCAGGGGGCAGCCGCGGAGATCGTCTTCGCCGCGTTCGGGTATCGCCGCTGGGACGTCCTCGTCGTCGCGCTCGCCTCCCTTGCCTCGATGGCTGCGGCGTTCGTCCACGACTGGCTCGTGTACTACCCGACGTATGACTCCGGAGCGCTGATCCCGATCGCCCTGTTCATGGCGGTCTCCGGGATCGTGGTCCTGCCGGCGATCGCCGTCGCCGTCGTCAGGGCGTTGCGGCAAGCGGGCGTGCTCGAGGGGTTCCCGGCCTGACGACCGACAGCCAGCGGCTCGGGGCGTCAGGTCCGGCGTCGATCCGGGCGGACGGCGTCTCGTTCCGCTACGCCGGCGCCGCAACGCCGGCGATCTGCGACGTCTCGTTCGTCGTGGAGCCCGGAGCGTGCCTCGTGATCGCCGGGCCGTCCGGCTCCGGCAAGAGCACGCTGGCCCTCGCGCTGTGCGGTCTCGTCCCGGATCAGCTCCCCGGGGAGTGGAACGGACGTCTCGAGGTGGATGGCCGGCCGCCAGTCGGTGCGGCGACGGGATCTTCCGGCCTCCTCTTCCAGGACCCGGATCGCCAGCTCGTGATGGACCGCGTGGAGGACGACGTCGCCTTCGGTCTCGAGAACCGCGGCTGGCCCGTGGAAGCGATGCGGGCGCGCGTTCCCGAGGCACTGGCCGAGGTCGGGCTCGCGGGGTTCGAGCGACGGCGACCGGCGCGACTGTCCGGTGGGGAGCAGCAGCGGCTCGCGCTCGCGGGGGTTCTCGCCCCACGACCGGGGCTCCTCGTGCTCGACGAGCCGACGGCGAACCTCGATCCGCCGGGCGCCGATGCCCTGATGCTGCGGCTCGCCGGGCTTCGTGCGGCGAGGCACACGACGATCGTCCTCATCGATCACGACGCGGATCGCGCGTGGCCGCTCGCCGACCAGGTGCTCGTCCTCGCGGGCGACGGCTCGACGATCGATGCGGGCGATCCGCGGCTGGTCCTGTCGCGGAGCGGCACCGCGATGCGGGAGGCGGGGATCTGGCTGCCCGGCGAACGAGTGCCGCGGCGTACCGCGGCGGTCGACCCGGACGCCGCGAACGCTCCGGGCAACGTTCGTCCGGGGACGCCCATTCAGCCGGTCGTCACGACCCAGGACCTCGCCTTCGCGTTCGATGGCGGCCCGCCTGCGGTGCGCGATGTCACCCTCTCGATCACGCCTGGGGAGCGCGTCGCGCTGGTCGGTCCGAACGGGAGCGGCAAGTCCACGCTCGGGCGGCTCCTGGTCGGCCTCCTTCGCCCGGATGCGGGAACCGTCCGCCTGCGCGGCGCGGACCCCGCCCGATTGGCGGCGGCTCGCCTCGCGCGAGTTGCGGGCTACGCGTTCCAGGACCCGGAACGACAGTTCCTGACGGGAACGATCGGCGAGGAGGTGCGAATCGGCCTCCGACCCGAAGAGATTGCGCGCGTCGACCCGCTGATGGACGCGGTCGGTCTGCCGCTGGATCGGTTCGGCCCGCGGAGCCCCTACCGCCTGTCCGGCGGAGAGCAACGTCGGCTCTCGCTCGCGTGCGTCCTCGTCCGCCGGCCGGAGCTTCTGGTCCTCGACGAGCCGACGTTCGGCCAGGATCGACGCGGTCACGAGGCACTCCTCGCGATCCTCCTCGAACGGGTCGACGACGGCGCGGCGGTGCTCGCCGCGACTCACGATGAGCGGTTCGTCGACGCGTTCGCGACGCGCGTCGTCCGGATGGAGCGTGGGCGGCTCGAGTCGGTCGGGACGGTCGCTTGACCGGGCCCAGGATCGAGCCCGAGGAGCGCGAGCTCGAGAGCCCGCTGGGCCGGCTCGGACCGCTGGTGAAGCTCGTCATCGCCGTGGGCTGGCTGCTCGGGCTCACGCTGACGACCCGGATCGCGCCGCCGCTCGCCATCGCCCTGATCACGGCGATCCTTGGCGTCACCGTCGGACGGATCCCGGTCCGGCGTCTGGCCGCGGCCGCCGCACCGCTGTGGCTTGCCGCCCTCACGGTCGGGTTCTTCAACGCCGTCTTCGCCGCGGCGAACGTCGACCCGAACGCTGCCGAGGTCGCCCGGATCGGACCGCTTCGTCTGACCGAGCAGGCGCTCCTCGGAGCGGCGGGCGTCGCCGCCCGGATCGTCGCGATCGCGGTGATCGGTGTCGTGATCGCACGAACCACGGATTCGACCGCCCTCGTCGACGCCCTCGTTCAGCGGGCGCGCCTGCCCGACCGCTTCGCGTATGGGGCGCTGGCGGCCTACCAGGCGTTGCCCGGACTCGCCGAGGACCTCACGACCCTGCGCCAGGCTCGTCGCATCCGAGGGCTGCGCGGCTCGTGGCACGCGCGGATCCTCGTCGGGCTGCTCGTCCTCGCCGTCCGCCACGGCGACCGGCTCGCGCTCGCGATGGATGCCCGCGGCTTCGGCAGTGGGCCGCGAACGCGCTACCGGGCCGATCGCCCGACGCGTCTCGATCTGATCGCCTTGGCGGCGGCTGTCGCGATCCTCATCTCCGTCCTGACCCTCCTCTGAGCCCGTCCCATGGGGCGGCGCGTCAGCCGGAACGCCGCGCGGCCGAGGGGTACCCTCACCGCCACATCCCGTCCGACCCATCCGCGGCCAGACCGACGCCGCGTTCCAGAGGAGGCAGCCCGATGACCGACACCCTCGAGCGGGTCAAGACGTACCAGCAGCTGATCGGCGGCTCGTTCGTCGACGCCGCGTCGGGCGAGACGATGGAGGTGATCAACCCGGCCAACGACGAGGCGATCGCCAACGTCCCGAAGAGCGCCGATGAGGACGTGAACCGCGCGGTCGAGGCCGCCGACGTGGCGTTCGCGACCTGGAAGAAGACGACGCCCCAGGACCGCTCGCTCCTCCTCCTGAAGATCGCCGACAAGCTCGACGAGCGAGCGGACGAGCTGGGCCGGCTCGAGAGCCAGAACGCCGGCAAACCGGTCGGCGCGGCCATCGACGAGATGGCGGTCTGCGCGGACCTCTTCCGCTTCTTCGCCGGTGCCGCCCGGGTGATGGATGGGCTCGCCGCGACGGAGTACCTCGCCGGCCACACCTCGTTCGTCCGCCGCGATCCCATCGGGGTCGTCGCCTCGATCGCGCCGTGGAACTATCCGCTCTACATGGCGAGCTGGAAGCTCGGGCCGGCGCTGGCCACTGGCAACACCGTCGTCCTGAAGCCGTCCGCTCGCACGCCGCTCACGGCACTGGCATTCGGCCAGATCCTCGCCGACGTGCTGCCACCCGGTGTCGTGAACGTCCTGTCCGGCGCGGGCAGCGACATCGGCGACACGCTCGTCGGACATCCAAAGGTCCGGATGGTCTCGATCACCGGTGACACCGTGACGGGCAAGCGCATCGCGAAGATCGCCGCGGAAAGCGTCAAGCGGCTCCACCTGGAGCTCGGTGGGAAGGCGCCGGTGATCGTCTTCGACGATGCCGACCTCGATCTGGCAGCCGAAACGCTCAAGTCGGCCGGTTACTGGAACAGCGGCCAGGACTGCACCGCTGCGACGCGCGTCCTCGCGGGACCGGGTGTCTATGACACGTTCGTGGCCAAGCTCTCCGATCAGGTCCGCTCGATCAAGTGGGGCGATCCGGCGGAGGCGGACGACATCGACATGGGCTCGCTCATCGCGCATGCCCAGGTCGACAAGGTCGCCGGGATGGTCGATCGGGCGCGGAGCTCGGCGGAGGTCGTCGTCGGAGGCAACCGACCCGACCGGGCAGGTTCCTACTACGAGCCGACGGTCATCGCCGGCCCGGACCAGAAGTCCGAGATCATCCAGGACGAAGTCTTCGGGCCGGTCGTGACCGTCCAGCGGTTCTCCGACGAGGACGCAGCGATCCAGTGGGCCAACGACACGCCCTACGGGCTCGCGTCGTCCGTCTTCACGACGGACATCGGCAAGGCGATGCGGGTCGCGAAGGCGCTGGAGTTCGGCCACGTCTGGATCAACGAGCATTTCACGCTCGCGTCCGAGACGCCGCACGGCGGCGTGAAGCAGTCGGGCTGGGGCAAGGACGGATCGAAGTACGCCCTCGAGGACTACACGTTCGTCAAGCACGTCATGATCAATTCGGGGGTCTGAACCGGCGCCATCGGCTGTCGCGACTGGGCGACGCTGGATGCGTTGACCAGTCCGCTCCGCGCTCACGGGCCCTCAAGCCCGCTCGCTTGCGGTGCTCCTGGTCGCCTTCCCAGCCTCGCTCATTCGCGACGAACCCAGTACGAGCGGCGGCTCGCTCCCGCGCCCGTCAGGCGACCGCGGCTGCGAGAGCGTCCTTCAGGCGGCCGATCGAGCGGATCGTCTCGAGGTCCCACGGGGACCGGAAGATCAGGATGGGATGGCGGATGCCGACCGCCGCATAGCCCGCCAGGGCGTCAGCGACCCGCACGACGGAGCCGCCGACGAGCAGCCGGCCTTCGCTTTTTCTCGGCTGGTGCTCCTCGACGTACGGCTCCCACTCGCGTTCGGCCGCGCGCCCGGTCCGTCGGACCATCACGTTCACGCTGACCGTTCGTTCGATGGCGTCCGGGTCGCGCCCGACGTCCCGGCATCGTTCACGGAGGATCACGTCGCTCGCGGCCAGGCTCTCTGGCGATCCGTACGCGTTCCAGAGGTCGGCGGAGCGGGCGATCAGCGGCAACGTCTTGGTCGGGCCGGAGCCGCCGACGAGGATCGGCAGGTGCGGCTGGATCGGTCGGGGCGCGCAGACCGCGTCGTGGAAGTGGGCGAAGCGCCCGTCGTGCGTCACCTGCTCGCCGTCGAGCAGCCGGCGGATCAGCGGGACGGCCTCGGCCAGCCGGTCGAGCCGCTCCCCGAAGCCACTCCCGAAGTCCAGGCCGAACGCTTCGTGCTCCTCGTCGAACCAGCCCCCGCCAAGTCCGAGGATGGCCCGGCCGTTGCTGATGTGGTCGAGCGTCGTTGCGAGCTTCGCCGTCAAGCCCGGGTTGCGGAAGGTGTTCGCCGCGACCAGCAGCCCCAGTCGGGCTCGCGTCGTGACCGCCGCGACGGCGGCCAACGTCGACCAGCCTTCGAGCTTCGAGTCCGCACTGCTGTGACCCTCGTCCGCCAGGAGATGGTCGTCGATCCAGATGTCGTCGGCGCCGGCATCGTCCGCCGCCCGCACGGCATCGCGCAGCGATGACCACTCCGTGCGCTGCACCCAGAACGCGGCGCCGACACGGAGGGGATGTCGGGCGGTTCCGGGCATCGGCCGATGGTACGCTCGGGCGGATGCCGCAAGCGCTCCAACCGCAGGCCCGGACCGCGGTCCTCGCCTGGTACGGGGCGCATGGCCGGTCGCTCGCCTTCCGTTCCACCCGCGACCCGTACGCGGTCCTCGTCTCCGAGGTGATGGCGCAGCAGACGCAGGTCGGCCGCGTGGTGGAGGCCTGGCGCCGCTTCCTCGATCGGTTTCCGACCGTCGTCGCCCTCGCCGATTCCTCGCCGGCGGAGGTCCTCCGCGCCTGGCAGGGGATGGGCTACGACCGTCGAGCGCTCAACCTGTGGCGGGCGGCGCGGACGGTCCGCGACCAACACGACGGCTGCGTGCCGCACGACGTTGCAACGCTCGAGCGTCTGCCGGGGATCGGTCCGTACACGGCGCGCGCAGTCGCGGCGATCGCGTTCGGGACGCCGGTGGGGGCGGTCGACACCAACGTCCGGCGCGTCCTCGGCCGCGCGCTCGCGGGGGCAGACGCGGAGGCCTTGCCCGCAGGATCGCTCCAGGAGGCGGCGGATGCATCCGTCGATCCGGATCGACCCGGCGACTGGACGCACGCGCTGATGGACATCGGAGCGACCCTCTGCCGGCCGACAAGGGCGGCGTGTCCGGATTGCCCGCTTCGGCCGTGGTGTCGCTGGGCAGGCGACACGACGACGGCCGACGGTGTCGGGTCCGTGCCCAAGCGTCCGCGACCTCGCGGCCGTGGCGATGACATGCCGTTCGAGCGGACGACGCGGTGGCTGCGGGGCCGGATCGTCGATCGGTTGCGCGCGGCGGACGGTCCGGACTGGACGGTCGTCGCCGGGCCGATCGGGTCGCATCCGGACGCGGCGATCGAAGCCGCTCTCGAGGCGCTTGCCCGGGACGGCGTCGTCGAGCTCGATCGCGATGTGCCGGGCCGGGCCCGGCTGGCAACGGCCTGAGCCGTCCCTTCACGCCGCCCCCGCGGCGGTCCGGTCACGCGGTCGCGCCGCGCTCGGGCGCACGGAACGCATCGACGTTCGCGGCACCGTCGGTCGGGCGGCCCGGGCGGTACGCTTCGTGGGTGATGCCGACCGTCCCGACCTCTCCGTCCCGAGCCGGCCGGCCGGACGACATCCTGCCTGCCGACGACCCGGAGCTCTTCGATCTCGACCTTCGTGGGCTTCGCAACCGCTGGGCAAGGACCGCGGACCGCGCGCCAATGACGGCGGCGGCGATGACCGGCGCGGACCGCCGTGCTCAGGCGCTTGGGATCCCTGGCGGCGAGCTGATGGAGCACGCCGGAACGGCGGTCGCCGCCGCTGCCCGGGCGCTCGCCGAGGACACGGATCGGCTCGGCCGAGGGCCCGTCGTCATCCTCTGCGGACCGGGCAACAACGGCGGGGACGGCCTGGTCGCCGCGCGCCGGCTCGCGGGCCTCGGCCCCCGGGTCGTGGTCGCGCTCGTTGCCGCAGACTCTCGGCCGACGACCGCCGATGCGGCGCGCAACTGGGATCGCATCGTCCGGGACGAGCGGATCACCATCGTCCACGCGCCCGTCGCTCGCGACATCGCCCTCTTCGGTCGCGGGATCGAGAAGGCGGCGATCGTCGTCGACGCGCTTCTGGGAACCGGTGTCAACGGTCCGCTCCGTGAGCCGATCCGATCCGCGGTCGAGCTGATCAATCGGGCGCGGCAGCGCCTCGTCCCCGTCCTGGCCGTCGACACGCCGACGGCGGTGGATCTGACCTCGGGCGATCCGTCCGTGCCCGTGGTTCGGGCGGATCTCACCGTGACCTTCCACCGGCCGAAGACCGGCCTCCTCACGAAGGCGGGGAAGGCGCATGCCGGGAAGGTCCTCGTCGCGCCGATCGGCATCCCGGCGGCGGCCGACCGAGGATGAACGCCTCCGACCGCTCCCCGGGGCTGCGCGAGGCGCTGGTCGTCGGTGGGCTGACGGTCGTCGTCGTGCTTGCCGCGGCGGTCGTGACGTTCCTCCTGCCCGCGGACGCCCGAGACGTCGTCTTCCGGACCCCGCTGCTCATCGCGGTGCTGATCGTCGGCACGGCGTTCGTCCTGTGGCGGATCACCAGGCCCGGTCGATGACCGGACCCGCGCCGTCCGGTGCACCGCTCGATGAGCGTGCCCGCGACCTCCGGAGGCTCGCCGACGAGCCCGTCGACGTGCTCGTCGTCGGTGGAGGGATCGTCGGGTCCGGTTCGGCGCTGGACGCGACCACGCGCGGCTTGCGGGTCGGGCTGGTGGAGCGCGACGACATCGCTGTCGGCACGTCATCGCGGTCGTCGCGACTGATCCACGGCGGGCTGCGCTACCTCGAGCAGTACCGATTCGGGCTCGTCCGCGAGGCGCTCCGGGAGCGGTCGCGCGTCCTCCACCTCGCCCCGCATCTGGTCTCGATCCAGCCGCTTCTGTTCCCGCTGTTCGGCTGGCCCGTCGTGACCCGCGTCTTCTACCAGACCGGCATGACGCTCTACGACGTCCTCGGCGCACGTCACGACGGTGGCTGGCATCGCCATCTGTCGGTCGACGAAGTCCTGACCCACACGCCGGCGATGCGCCGCGAACGACTCCGGGGCGCCCTTCTGTTCCACGATGGGATGGAGGACGACGCCCGCTACGCGTTGGGAGTCGCCCGGACCGCCCGAGCCGACGGCGCGACGGTCGTCACGCGAGCCCGGGCCGAGGGATTGATCGAAGACGGTGGACGTGTCGTCGGGGTTCAGGTCCGCGACGTCCTCGGCGGCGACGAGCTCGCCGTCCGGGCGAAGGTCGTGATCGATGCGACCGGCGTCTGGGGCGCAGACCCGGTGTCGCCGCTCTCGGGCGGAACCACCCGCTTGCTGCCGTCGCGGGGCGCGCACCTCGTCGTCCCGCGCGACCGGATCGTCAGCGACGTCGGATTGACGATCCGCGTCCCGGGCAAGGTGGTCTTCCTCGTCCCGTGGCCGCATTTCTGGCTGATCGGCACGACCGATGCACCCTACGACGGCCCGATCGACCGCCCGACGGCGGGGCATGCCGAGGTCGACGAGCTGCTGGCCGCGGTGAATGGCGTGCTCGACGTCGACCTGAGCCGGAGCGACGTCGTCGGCACGT
>JBPYEM010000224.1:0-3484 GCA_051985205.1 Candidatus Limnocylindrales bacterium
GCTGGATCCCGCGCCCCCGGGCCCAGGGCAGGACGGCGCCGCCGCCGAGCCACGCGACGCGCCGACGCATGAACGTCGCCGCCGCAGCGGCGACCCGGCCGTCGAGCGTCGCGATCAACGGGCCCTCGCCCTTGGAGCGCGCCAGGATCGGCCCGAACCGTCCCCACGCTTCGTCGCCACCCTCCCCGCCGAAGGCTTCGGCGAGAATGCCGACCCAGGCCCCGACCTCGTGCTCGTCCGTCAGGTCGACCGCACGGACCTCGAGACCCGGAACCGGGTCACTCGTCCGCTCGAGGACGGCGTCGACGCTCGCCGCGTGCACGCCGTGCAGCTCCTCGGCGATGGCACCGTCCCACGGCGGTTCGTCGGCGCCCGCGACGATCCAGCCAGCGGCGCCGGCCGCCCCGAAGAACCGCCGGATCTCGGGAATGACGATCGGGATCTGGCCGACCCCGAACGCCCGGTTGAACACCGAACCCGGCAGCGTCGGCGCGGCGGCCGCCGCGAGATCCCCGTGGCGGAGGACGGCGACCTCCTCGCCGGCGGCTGCAGCCGCGTTCCACAGTGTCAGCCACGCCTCGCGCTCCACGGCATCGAGGAGATCGAGCTCGGCGTGGACGGGCGCGGTCGTGTCCGGCGCGGGCGCCAGGATGCGGATGGCATCGCCCGGCCGGACCGTTCCCTCGGCGAGCACGCTCGCATACATCCGGGAATCGTCGGGGTGGAGGAGGATCGAGATCCGGCCGGACTCGCCGGCCGTGAACGCGCCCTTGATCACATCGCACGGGTTCGCCGGGCTGCTGATCTCGAGGATGACGTCGTCGCCGATCGCCAGTCGCGTCCCGACCGCGAGCCGGGCGAGCTCGATCCCCTCGGTCGTGAGGTTCTCACCCACGGCACCCGGGACGACGCCCCCGTGGCCGTCCGCCTGGACCCGCCGGATCGCCTCGATTCCGAACAGGGCGATCGCCCGGTGTGGGCCGCCGTGCACCCAGCGGTGCTCGTGCTCGTCACCGTCGAGGCCCTGCCGACCGACATGGGCCTCCGCGACGGGCCGCTTCGGAACGCCGCCGGGGGAGAGGTTGACCTGGAGGACCCGGCCGCTCATGGCGGCGGATCGTAGCCGAGTGCCGACGGCCGCCGGGCGTTCCCTACGTCGGCGTTCCGGTCGCGGCCTGGACGATCAGGGCCGCCACGAGGAACACCAGCTCCACGCCGATCAGCGCGGCCGCCAGGGCGACGTACGAACGCGGCCGGCGGGCCGGGGCGCGTCGCCCGTCCTCGGTCGCCCGCTCGTCGGCGACGGCGGAGTAGTCGACGATCGTGTCTCGATTGATGCTCATTCGCCCCCCTTCGAGCGCGTCCGATCCGGAGAGCGTACGCCGTGTGTCGAGCGTCCCGGAACGTGTTCACCCGACGATCTCGCCTACATCCGGAACACGCCGAACCGTGTCTCGGGTATCGGCGCGTGGACCGCCGCCTCGATCCCGAGCGACAGGACCTGCCGGGTGTCGAGCGGGTCGATCACGCCATCGTCCCAGAGCCGCGCCGTCGCGAAGTACGGCGAGCCCTCGCGCTCGTAGGTCGCGAGGATCGGCGCCTCGAAGGCGTCCCGCTCCTGCTCGCTCGTGAACGGGCCGCCGACGGTGGACAGGACCCGCGCCGCCTGCTGCCCGCCCATCACGGAGATCCGTGCGTTCGGCCACGTCCAGAGGAACCGCGGCTGGTAGGCGCGACCCGCCATCGCGTAATTTCCGGCGCCGAAGCTGCCCCCGATGATCACGGTCAGCTTCGGGACCTCCGCACAGGCGACCGCGGTGACCATCTTGGCCCCGTCCTTCGCGATCCCACCGGCCTCGTAGTCCCGGCCGACCATGAAGCCCGTGATGTTCTGGAGGAAGACCAGGGGGATGCGGCGCTGGGCGCAGAGCTCGATGAAGTGGGCGCCCTTCAAGGCCGATGCGCTGAAGAGGATCCCGTCGTTGGCGACGATGCCGACCGGCCAGCCATCGATGTGGGCGAAGCCGGTGACGAGCGTCTCGCCATACCGGGGCTTGAAGTCGTGGAACCGGGAACCGTCGACGAGGCGGGCGATGATCTCCCGAACCTCCACCGGCCGGCGGGGGTCCGCGGACACGGCGGCGTAGAGATCGGCCGCATCCGCGGTGCCGCATGGGTCGATGGCCGGCCGTTCGGGCGGTCGCCGTTCCCAGGGTGGGTCCGGCGCGCGACGGTTGAGGTTCGCCACGATCTGGCGACCCAGCGCGATCGCGTGCTCGTCGTCGAGGGCGAGATGATCGGCGACGCCGGAGACGGTCGTGTGGACCTCGCCGCCGCCCAGCTCCTCGGCGCTCACCTCTTCGCCGGTCGCGGCTTTCACCAGCGGCGGACCACCGAGGAAGATGGTGCCCGTCCCCTTGACGATCACCGTCTCGTCGCTCATCGCCGGGACGTAGGCGCCGCCGGCGGTCGAGCTGCCCATCACCAGCGCGATCTGGGAGATCCCGGCCGCGGACATCCGGGCCTGGTTGTAGAAGATCCGGCCGAAGTGCTCCCGGTCCGGGAAGACGTCGGCCTGGAGCGGGAGGAACGCGCCGCCGCTGTCGACGAGGTAGACACAGGGCAGCCGGTTCTCGAGCGCGATCTCCTGCGCCCGCAGGTGCTTCTTGACGGTCATCGGGTAGTAGGTGCCGCCCTTGACCGTCGCGTCGTTGGCGACGATCACGCAGGTCGTCGCCTCGATCCGGCCGATCCCCGTGACGATGCCCGCGGACGGCGCGTCGTCGTCGTAGAGGCCGTTCGCGGCGAGCGCGCTCAGCTCGAGGAAGGGGCTTCCCGGATCGAGGAGCCGATCGATCCGTTCCCGGACCGGCAGCTTGCCGCGCTCGCGGTGGCGGGCGATCGAGCGCTCGTCGCCCCCGGCGCCCCGTGCAGAGACGCCCGCCTGCCGCGCTCGCAGCTCTGCGACCAACGCCGCCATCGCCTGGTGATTCGCGCGGATGTCCGGCGCCGCCGGATCGAGGCGGCTCCGCAGGACGCTCACACGAGGAAGTCTAGGTCCGTCCTCCAGCCTCCGGCCGCCGACCCAGCGCTCCTCGACGCGCGGCGGCGACGAGGGTCGCGACGCTCCCGGCGACGAGCGATGCGACCGACGTCATCAGCCACGGCGTGAGGTCCGGCTCGATGCACTCGCGACCCGGTCCGTCGAACTCGCGACATGCGGCAACCGACTGACCGAGCAGCACGAGCCACGCCGCTCCGGCGCCGACGGCCAGCCCGCCGAGCGCCGCGGCGCGCGCGTTGCTGAGGAGCGCACCGACGACGAACGCGGCCCCGATGCCCCAGCCGACGGTCGGCAGCGTCAGGGCGAGGACGCCGGCACCGGCACCGACTGTCAGCCCCGCGATCCACGCCGAGCGAGTCGTCGTCACCGGAGCACGTCGGCGAGTGCCGCGCGCAGGTCGGTCCAACGGAACGTGTACCC
>JBPYEM010000225.1:0-2143 GCA_051985205.1 Candidatus Limnocylindrales bacterium
TCCACGACGGAACGGTCGTCGACGGCCAATCACTGATCACCAAGGCGCGAAGCATCGATCGAGCGTGGGTCACGCCGGCAGACGTACCGGCCTCGCCCGACGCGCTGGCGGCGATCGCGGATGCCGAGGTCATCGTCCTGGGGCCGGGGAGCGTCTACACCAGCCTCCTGCCCAGCCTGCTCCTGCCGGACATTCGGCACGCCGTGGCGGCCGCGCCCGCCCTTCGGATCTTCGTCTGCAACGTCGCAACGCAGCTCGGCGAGACGATGGGCATGGATCTCGCTCAGCACGTCGAGGCCTTGGTGGCCCACGCCGGCACGGACGTCGTCGACGTCGTCCTGGCCAACAACCGACTCCTGACCGGGACGCTTCGGCCGCCGTCGGAGCCGGTCCGTCTGACGTGGCCCCCGGAGATCGTCGGGCCGCCGAAGCTCGTCCTCGACGACGTCGTCGACCCCGATGCGGCCCAGCGCCACGACCCGCGCCGGCTCGCCACGGCGATCATGCGAATCCACGACCGGGAGGGCGCGGCCCGGCGGCGAGCGGTGATCTCCCGGACCGCGTGAGCCGCTCCGACCGGGATCTCGTCCTGGCGCTTCGCGCAGAGCTCGCGGCCGTCGATCCGGCTCGACCGTGTGATCGCCGAGCCGAGGCCCTGGCGTTGGGCGCGGCGGTCGGCCGGCGCGGCGCCGGTCGCGACGCCCCGCTCGCCCGACTCGTGGTCCGCCTGGGACCCGAGGCCCTGACCGCCGCGGCCCAGGCGCCGTCGTCGCTCGCCGGGTTCGACTGGGACGCCTCGCCGGACCATTGTCGGATCGCATGGCTCCGAGGCCTGTTCCTCGCCCGGGGCTCGCTGAGCCTCGCCGGCGGCCGGACGCACCTGGAGTTCGTCGTGGACGCCGCCGACGCGGAGCTGCTTGCGGAACGCCTCCGGTCGGTCGATCTGCCCGCGTCGTGGCGCGTCCGACGCGGCCGCGGTGTCGTCACGTGGAAGAGCGGTGACACGGTCGGTCTGTTCCTGCGCCGGATCGGGGCGACGGCGTCGCTCCTCGAGGTCGAGGCACGGCAGGTGTCCCGGGCGCTCCGTGGCGACCTCAACCGCGTCCTGAACGCGGAGTCGGCGAATCTCCAACGGGCGGTCGGCGCCGCCGGCCGGCAGGTCGCCGCGATCGACGAGCTGTCGGCGAGTGGCGAGCTCGCTCGCCAGCCGTATGTCGTGCGGTCCGTCGCGGAAGCCCGCCGCGAGACACCCGAGGCGACGCTCGGCGAGCTGGCGGAGCGGCTGCAGATCCATCGATCCGCTGTGCAACGAGCGCTCGAACGGATCGAGCGGCTCGCAGCGTCGCCCGATGACGACGCGCCGCGCGCGTGGCGTGATCGTCATCGCCACGAGGTGACGGACCCGACGCGGCCGACGCCTCTGGCATGATTCCGGTGATGCGGCCCGTGATCATCGCCGGCAACTGGAAGATGAACATGACCCCCTCCGACGCCGGCGATCTCGCCCGGGAGATCGCGCGGCGGACGCGGGTCCAGGGCGTCACCCGGGTCATCTGTCCGCCGTACGTCTGCCTGAGCCCCGTCCGTGACGCGCTCGCCGACACGGACCCGGACGTCGCGATCGGCGCCCAGAACGTCCACCACGAGCTTGCGGGTGCCTACACCGGCGAGATCAGCGCACCGATGCTCGAAGGCCTCGCGACCTGGGTCATCCTCGGGCACTCGGAACGGCGCCGCGACGCCGGCGAGACGGACGAGCTGATCGCCGCCAAGCTCGCCCGAGCGGTCCACTCGCGGTTGCGGCCCATCCTGTGCGTGGGCGAGCAGCTGGCCGACCGTGATGCCGACCGGGCGGGCGACGTGGTCGACGGTCAGCTCCGCGGCTCGCTCGCCGAGCGCGAACCCGCGCGTCTCCTCGAGGCCGGTCTGGTGATCGCCTATGAGCCGGTCTGGGCGATCGGCACGGGCCGCAATGCCCGCGGATCGGACGCCGCGGCGATGGCGATCGCGATCCGCCGGACCCTTCTCGGCCTCGGCTTCCGCGACCCCGAAGCCGTGCCGATCCTCTACGGCGGCAGCGTGACGGCATCGAACATCGGCGAGTTCCTGAACGAGCCGTCGATCGATGGCGCGCTCGTCGGCG
>JBPYEM010000226.1:0-2718 GCA_051985205.1 Candidatus Limnocylindrales bacterium
TTCCGGGTGATCGGCTGCGAGGTGTGGTCGGACGAGCCGGGCTTCGCCGAAGCGACCGCCGAGACCGGGATCACCGGCATCTGCGGGTCCGGGATCGTGGAGGTGATCGCCGAGCTGTTCCTCGCCGGGATCGTCACGGCGGACGGGATCGTGGACGGGTCGCTCGCCGCGCGGACGCCCCGCGTCGTGAGCGAGGGCCGGACCTTCAGCTACGTCCTCTACGACGGCTCCGCCGAGGGCCGGCAACGGATCGCGGTCACCCAGAACGACGTCCGCGCGATCCAGCTCGCGAAGGCGGCGCTGTACGCCGGCGTCCGGCTGCTGATGGACCACGCCGGCATCGATGCCGTCGCCGAGGTCCGGCTTGCCGGCGCGTTCGGCAGCCAGATCGACCCGTTCCACGCGATGGTGCTGGGACTGATCCCCGATGCGCCGCTCGACCACGTCAAGGCCGCCGGCAACGCGGCCGGGACGGGCGCGCTGATCGCCCTGCTCAGCGCCGCCGCGCGGCGCGAGATCGAGGACGTGGTTCGCCGCGTCGAGAAGATCGAGACCGCGGTGGAGCCGCGGTTCCAGGAGCATTTCGTCGACGCGATGGCGTTCCCCCACCGGACCGCGCCGTCGACGAATCTCGCCCAGGTGACGACGCTCCCGGCGAGGCCCGCATCCGGGTCTGCCGCCGGCGGCAGTCCCGCCCGTCGTGAGCGACCCAACCGCCGGCGCATCGTCGTCGGCAGCGCGAAGGAGGACCGATGACCGTCGAGAGCACGCCCCGGCGCTCGGGCGGACGCGACGCACGTCGCGCGGCGCGGCTCCATGCCCACGTCGCGCGCGAGCCGTTCCTGACCCGGACGATGACCCCCTTCGAGGTCGTCAGCGAGGAGGGTCTCGCGACGATCGAGGACAACGCGGACACGATCCTCCAGGAGGTCGGTCTGGAGTTCCGCGGCGACCCTGATGCGCTACGCCTGCTGCGCGATGCGGGCGCCGACGTCCAGGGCGAGCGGGTTCGCTTCCCGCGCGGCCTCGCCCGGCAAATCGTCCAGGCGACGGCGCCGCGCGAGTTCACCCAGTACGCCCGGAACCACGACAACGACGTCCGGATCGGCGGGAACGCGACCGTCCTCGCCCCGAACTACGGGTCGCCGTTCGTCCGCGACCTCGACCGCGGCCGCCGCTACGGCACGATCGAGGACTTCCGGAACTTCGTGAAGCTGACGTACCTGTCGCCGCACCTCCACCACAGCGGCGGGACGGTCTGCGAGCCGGTCGACCTGCCGGTCAACAAGCGCCATCTGGACATGGTCTATTCGCACATCCGCTACAGCGACAAGCCGTTCATGGGCTCCGTCACCGCGCCGGAGCGCGCGCGCGACTCCGTCGAGATGGCCCGCCTCACGTTCGGTGCCGACTACCTCGAGACGCATCCGGTCATCCTGGGCCTGATCAACGCCAACAGCCCCCTCGTGTGGGACGGGACGATGCTCGGCTCGGCCCGGGCGTACGCGGAGGCCAACCAGGCGACCCTGATGACGCCGTTCATCCTCGCCGGGGCGATGGCGCCGGTCACGGTCGCGGGGGCATGCGCCCAGACCCTCGCCGAGGCCATCGGCGGGATGGCGTTCGTCCAGCTCGTGCGGCCGGGCGCGCCGACGATCCTCGGCAGCTTCGCGAGCTCGATCTCGATGCAGTCCGGCGCACCGACGTTCGGGACACCGGAGCCGTCGCTCGTGCTCTACACGATGGCCGCCCTCGCCCGGCGCCTCGGCGTCCCGTTCCGGTCAGGCGGCAACCTCTGCGCCTCGAAGATCGCCGACGCCCAGGTTGCGTACGAGTCCACTTCGACGTTCGTCCCGACGATCCTCGCCGGCGTCAACTTCGTCCTCCACGCCGCCGGCTGGCTGGAGGGCGGGCTCGCGGTCGGCTACGAGAAGTTCATCCTCGACGCCGACCAATGCGGCATGGCCGCGGTCTTCATCAAGGGGGTCGACCTGACGGAGAACGGCCAGGCGCTCGACGCGATCCTGACCAACGGACCGGGCCAGCACTACCTCGGCGCGGCCCACACCCTGGCGAACTTCGAGACCGCCTTCTACCGCAGCGAGATCGCCGACAACAACAGCTTCGAGCAGTGGCAGGAGGACGGCTCGCTCGACGCGGCCCAGCGGGCAAACCGCATCTGGAAACGGATGCGCCACGAGTACGAGGCGCCGGAGATCGACGCCGGCGGCGACGAGGCGCTGAACGAGTTCATCGCGAAGCGCAAGGCGTCGATGCCGGACCAGGAGGTCTGATGGCGGGGCTGCTCGCCCGGGCACGCGGCGGCGGCATCGACGACGCCGGTCGGACGGCGCTGCGCGGACTGCTCGCCGACCCCATCTTCGAGCTGCTGCCACTGAAGTCGATCGGCGACCAGGTGCCGCACCTCCCGGCCGGCGCCCTCGTGTCCGTCACGGCGTCCCCCGCCAAGGGCATCGATGCGACGGTCGACTGGGCGGCCCGGTTGGGAGCCGACGGCTTCCGGGCGATCCCGCACCTGTCCGCCCGGATGATCGCGTCGCGATCCGTGCTCGAGGGGCTGCTCGGGCGGGCGCGCGAGGCCGGCCTGACGCGGGCCTTCGTCGTGGGCGGCGATGCGGACGAGCCCGGCGAGTACCTCGACGGGCTGTCGCTGCTCCGGGCGATGGCCGAGATCGGCCACCCGTTCGAGACGATCGG
>JBPYEM010000227.1:0-8687 GCA_051985205.1 Candidatus Limnocylindrales bacterium
GGTGGCTCGCTGGCGACGAACGGTTCGGTGGCGACGAGTGATTCCTTGGCGGCGGGCGGTCCCGTGACGACGCGATCCGCTTCCGGGAGCGGCGCTCCGACATCGACCGACGGCGGCGGAACCACCGTCGCGTCGCCTGCCTCACCGGTCCCGAATGGGGCCGCGAGTGTAGCGTACGGACCCGGGTGGGCCATGGCCCGCCGAGACCGTCGGCGTCGCCGTCGGGCGACGACCGCGATCACCACGAGCCCGAAGAGGACGTCCGCGGCCACGATCCCAACGAACAGGCGCTGGCGTCCGGATTCGGCGGCGCCGGCCACGAGAGCCGCGACGCCCGTCGCCGCGCTCAGGGCGTCGTCGGCGGCGGCGCTGAACGCCGTTCTCGCTTCGGCGAGGCGCGCATCCGGGTCCGTGCCGAACAGGCCCAGCGCGACGAGCGGGTCGTGCGGCGCGTGCACCGCAGCCGTGGCCCGCTGGAGACCCGCGAGCTCAGAGAGGTCGCGGTCGGCGATCGCCGTCGCGGCGTCGAGCGACGTCGTGGCAGCCTGGTACGCAGTGCGGAGTGCGGCCGGCACGGCAACGCCGAGACCGGCCGCTTCGGTCGCGATCCGATCACGCTTGTCGAGAAGCGCCTCCGTCAGGCCGATCCGCGTCGATGCCGCCGGGAAGCTCCAGTCGCTCAGCGGCTGGCGGACGAACATCGGTGCCGCCCAGTCGGCGGCATGCCGGACGAGCGCCGCATACGAGGCGCGGGCAGCGTCACGCTGGTCCATCAGGCCGAGGTCGCCCGGCGACACGACCCACGTCCGGAACAGGCCGTCCGCCTTCGTCGACCCGCCGACCTCGTCGACCAGGTCGAGGAGGCGCCGCCAGTCGACCGCGCCGGTGACCGGCTCCGCCGGACCAGACCCGGCGTAGGCGATCGCGCCACTGTCCGCGCGGGCGAGGACCTTCTGCATCCGGTCCACGCCGATCTCGTTCAGGAGAGACCGGATCACCGTCCACGAGGCGTCGTACCCGAACTGCTCGCGAGCATCGGTCGCCGCGTCGCTGATCCGCCCGGGCGTCGCCCAGTCGTTGAGCTTCACGGCCGCCTTGTCCGACGGAGCCACGGCGCCGGGCGTCCAACCACCGATCCCGATCCGGCCGAGGGCCTCCGCGGCGAACGTGTCGGCGAAGCCCTCGTCGATCCAGCGGGAAGCGAACAGGTTCCCGTTGAACCAGGCATGGGACGCCTCGTGGACGATCGTCAGGTCGTCGAGGTCCTCGCTCACCTCGATCCGGTTCCGACCCTCGAAGAACACGCCGGAATAGCCCTCGAGCAATGGCGTGTGGACCTCGGACACGGAGATCGCGCCGGAAACCGGCCAGGGCAGCCCGGTCAGTGCCACGAGCTCCGGGAGACCGCGCGTGAGCAGGTCGGTCACGTCCCGCTGCCACGTCGGGTCGTCCGGCCAGGCACGGATCCGGAGCTCCTCGCCGTCGCGAAGGTGAACGTCGGAATTCGTCAGCTCGCTGGGCCGGTCCGCGTTGACGACGACGTACCAGCTCGCCACGTCGGCCACGGTCGCGGTGAGGACGGTCGACCCTCCCGCCGCTGCCCGGCGCATGTCGTTGCCCGTGGTCGCGGTGTCGAAGACCGCGGGGACGACGATCCGGACCGACCCGCTGTCGCCGAAGGCCCAGGCGACGAACGTCGCGAAGGCCGGCCCGACACGGATCTCGCTCTTCGACCGTGGCGTTCCGCCGGGCAGGTCGAAGGTGACGCGGACCTTCGCGGTCTGGTGGAAGAAGATCGGCTGCGCAAGACGGACCTCGACCCGGAGGTAGCCGTCGGCGGTCGCGGTCGAAACGGCGAGCGCGGAGCCGCCCGACACGGCCCGGATGGCGCGAGCCTCGGGCTGCACGCCGATGCGGAACGCGTCGTAGAAGTAGCGAGTGACGACCCCGCCGGAGACGCGGTTCGGCTGCTCGTTGACGGCGGTCACGTCGACGACGGCATGCACGAGATGGGCCGCGGGCACGAACGTGTACGTCGTGCCCGTCGTCAGCGCGAGCCCATCGCTCGCGGCCGCGACCGGCGGTGCCGACACCGGCGAGACCGCGAGCGAGCCCGCGAGCAGGGCGGCGACGACGACGATGCGGCGGACGACGGTCATCGATGGCCGCCGTGTCACCGCCCGCCGACCGCTGGGCGACCCCACCGATTCCGACGTCATCGAGCGCCGCCCGCTCAGCGACCCCGCCGCTCCCGGCGTCACCCTGACGCGCTCCCCTCGTCCATCCTGCCCCCGTTCATCCGACCCGCGATGGGTCGCTGCCGGCGCTCCGGCCGGTCGCCGACCCTCAGCCGCCGGGCAGTGGTCGCTTTCGCGGGACCGCCATCGGTCGGCGCCGGCGGCCGCGGTCACGGTACCAGCGGATGGTCAGCCAGGTCCCGAGCAGGATGGCCGCCGCCGACAGCGCGACCGCGAGGATTCGGTTGCGGCCCACGCTGGCGGCCGACGACCAGATCGTCCCGGCGTACGCGCTTTCCGCGACGCTCGCGTGCAGGTCGCCGGCGGCGAACGCCGTCCCAGCCGAGGCAAGAATGGCGCCCGGGTCGCTGTTCCAGAGACCGATCGCCTGGAGCGGGTCCGGCGACGCCGGACGCCGGTTTGCTGCGTCCCGGTACGCCGCGATGGCGGCGAGCTCGGCATCCGCTTCGGCGGAGGCGGCAGCGAATCCCTGGGCACCCTCGAAATCGGTCTGCATCGCGGTCGGAACCGAAAGCCCGGCGGCGGACGCCGCGGTCGCGACGGCGTCGCGGTCGTCGAGGGCCCGGTTCGCCGCATCGAACAGCTCGTCAGCCTGGCCGTACTGCCAGACCCGCAGCGTGTCCCGCAGGACCCGCGGCAGGCGCCAGGTCCCGGCCCGAGCGACGAGCGCGTCGTATCGACCCCGCGCCGCGGTCCGGTCGGCGAGCAGGCCGGACTCGTTCGGCCGAACGACCCATGCCGCCCAGAGGTCGGAGACGTCGACGTTCGCCCGCTCGGCCAGCAGGTCGACGAGACCCCGCCAGTCTGGCGCGCCGGGCGCGCGCTCGACGTCGCCGCCGGGACCCGCGGGCTGGTACGTCGCGCGGCCGTCCTCGATCGATTGCCAGACCGGGCCCAGCCCGGTCGGCCCGGCCCGCTTGGCGATCTCGCTCGCGACGCGGAGCGCGGCCGCGTACTCGGCGTCGTCGACGGCCGACGACGAGCCATCCGCGGACGGCCCGTCCCAGCCATTGAGTGGCACGCGAACCTTCTCGAGATCCGGCGTCAGGACGTCGCCGGTCACGCCCTTCAGCTTGAGCGCGGCCGCCGCCTGGATCGCGTAGTACGAGGCGAAGCCCTCCGTCGCCCATCGGTCGGCCAGGAGCCGGCCGTCGAACCAGGCGTGGGCCGCCTCGTGCAGGATCACGAACGGATCTGCGTAATAGGCAATCTGGATCGTCCCGGACGACGGGTCGTAGCGGCCGGCGAAGCCGGTCGCGTTGCGGCTGACGGCCTCCTGGACGATGAGCGGCTTCGCGGCGGTCCACGGCAGCCCGATCGCGGTCGAGAGCGCGGGCAGCCCGCTCGCCAGCAGGTCGCCCACTCGCTTGGCCCACGCCGCGTCGTCCGGCCACGACCGGATCGTGACGGGAACCGCCTCGGACCCGACCTTGACCTGGAGGGTCGATTCGACGAAGGCACTCGGGCGATCAGCCGCGAACGCGGCCACGAACGACAGGGGGTTCGCGAGCCGTCCCGACGTGAACACGATGTTGCCGGCGGAGTCGGTCGACGCGGGGCCGAGACCGGCCGCATCCACGTCCACGGAGAACCCGCTCGGGAAGACCACCGTGACGCTCCCACCGGTCGCGCCGTCGCTGCCGAGACCCCAGGCGCTGAACGTCACAAGGCTCGTCCCGATGCGGGTCGGTCGCGTCGCCGCGCCACCCGGGTCGACGATGTCGAACGTCAGCGTGAACGATCGGGATGCACCGGCGGCGAGCTGCTTCCCGAAGTCCAGCCGGACGAGGTTGTATGTCGAGGTCCGGGACGTCACGGTCGCGGCCGGAGAGGCGTTGCGGCTCGTGACCGTGAAGCCGGTCGTTCCCGGCGGCACCGCGAGGAACGCTCGGTCGAAGTAGTAGCGGCGGGTCTTCGTGTCCGTGAGATGGTTCGTCGCGGACAGGACGACGGTGACGTGGACGCGGTGGGCGTTGGGATCGACGACGTACCGGCTATCGGCGGTTGTCGTGAGCCCGGAGGCGGCGGCGGCGGAGGTGGCCGAACCGGGCCATCCGGCCGGCTCCAGGGCGCTGCCCAACAGACCGAGGATGGCGACCACGAGGGCGACCGCCGGCAGGATCTCTCGCCGACGACGCCTGGCGAGCCCGGCCGTCGTCACCGGGCCGATGCGGCTTCGCGCGGAGGAGCGATGTCAACGGCCGGGTCATCGGCCCCCGCGTCGCCGCTCGCGCCCACGTCGCCCGCGCTGCTCGACGCAGACAGCTCGCCGAGCCGGTCTGCGTATCGCTCGAGGATTGCCGCTCCCCGACTGGCCCGTCCGGACTGGTCCGGGATCCGACCACCGATCCAGAGCCAGCTCGCCGACTCCTCGAGCAGCTCGTCGGCGATCGCGAGCGAGCGTGCCAGCGCGACGCCCAGCTCGTCGCGGTCTGCGTCGGCGACCGCCAGCTCCGTGGCGAGCACCGGCCGCTCGTCCTCGGCGAGCGAGAACTTCACGAACGGGTACTCGTCGTTCCAGCGGAGCAGCTTGCGGTACGACTTGCGATAGGCATCCGCGATCGGCGGCGCGAAATGGACCCAGCAGATCAGGGCCAGCGCCGGGTCGAGGATCAAGGTGACCGGGAGATCGAACCGGCGTCGCCCGTCGAGGCGGAGGTCCCACGACGTCACCCCGTCGCGGTCCGCCCGCGCCTGGGCTTCGAGCCCCAGCTCGTCGAGCCACTGCTCGACGTCGGCCGGCCCGACGCGGGCGGTCACGTCCGCTTCAGGCATGGCGGGCAGTCTACCGTCGGTTGCCGAACGGGTCAGCCGGCGCGCTCAGCTTCGGCCGGCGGACCGAGGACTGGGTCAGCCGTCCGGACTGCCGCCTGCGGCGCTCCGAGCCGCGGGAGCCGGCACGTGACCGTTCGAAGACGGCGGCAGGCTGCCGCCGGCGACCGTGCCGCCGCCGGCCACCGCCGCATCCTGCCGCTGGGCTGCGGCGACCCTCGCCGCCGAGGTCGACGGCCGCGCTGCCTCGACGGACGCGCCGCTCTTCACCACGCGGGAGGTGAAGTCGGTCGCCTTCACGTCCCCGGCGACCTTCACGTTCCGGCCGATGCGGGCACCGCGGGGGATCACGGCCCGCTTGCCGACGACGGTGATGCCGGTGTTCAGGCGGCCCGGCTCCTGCTTGTTCGGCGGATCGAAGTCCGGACCGTCGCCGACGATCGCGCCCGGGCCGACGACGACTTCCTTGTCGAGGATCGCCCGGTCCACGACCGCCCCGGACCGGATCACGGAGTCGAACATCACGATCGAATCGCGAACGACAGCACCCACGTCGACGCGGACGCCGGGCGACAGCACGCTGTTCACCACCGTCCCGTTGATCACGCAGCCGTGGCTGATCAGGCTGCGGTGGACCTGCGCGGTCGGGCCGACCTGCGCGGGCGCTCGCTCCTCGGACTTCGTGTGGATCGTCCACTCCCGGTCATACAGATCGAGCTCCGGCCGGTCGTTGAGCAGGGCGAGGTTCGCTTCCCAGTAGCTCTGGACCGTCCCGACGTCCTGCCAGTAGCCATCGAAGTGATAGCCGTAGACGCGCGCACCGCCGTCGAGCATCGCGGGGATCACGTCCCGGCCGAAGTCGTTGCGGTCCTCGCTGAGCCACTTCCGGAGGGCTCGCTTCGAGAAGACATAGACGCCCATCGAGGCAAGGTCGCTCTTCGGATGCTTCGGCTTCTCCTGCCACTCCGTGACGCGGTCGTTGTCGTCGAGGGCGAGGATCCCCATCCGGCTCGCCTCGGCGAGCGGGACGCGCCGAACCGCGATGGTGACGTCCGCCCGCTTCCGCCGATGCGCGGCGATGAACGGCTGGTAGTCCATCTTGTAGATGTGGTCGCCGGCAAGGATCAGGACGATGTCGCCCGCGTCGTGTTCGATGACGTTGAAGTTCTGGAGGACCGCGTCCGCTGTCCCGCGGTACCACTCGGCCACGCGCCCGCGGGCGATGTATGGCTGGAGGAGCTTCACCCCGCCGTTGTTCCGGTCCAGGTCCCACGGCCGTCCGAGGCCGATGTGGTCGTTCAGGGAGCGGGGGTTGTACTGGGTCAGGACGACGACGTTGTCGATCAGCGAGTTGACGCAGTTCGACAGGGTGAAATCGATGATCCGGTACTTACCGCCGAAGGGCACGGCGGGCTTGGCACGAACGGACGAGAGGATCGACAGGCGCTCGCCCTCGCCTCCGGCGAGGATCACCGCCATCGTCCGTTTCATGGCCGGATGCTAGCACTCCCCCATGGCGCTGCCGATCACCGGACAGTGAAGGTTTGGTTGCCGGGATCGACCGTTGTCGCTCGTCATCGCGCCCCCCGGCATCGGCCTAGAGGAAGAGCCGCGGGTTGACGAATGTGTCGTTGAACCGGACCGCCCAATGGAGGTGGGCGCCGGTCGAATGGCCGGTGTTTCCCTCGTGGCCGATCACGGCACCCTGGCTCACCGACGAGCCGGCGGCGACCGGGCAGTTCGGGACCATGTGCGCGTACCAGGTCTCGAGCGACTGGCTGTGGGCGATGATCACGATCCAGGCCGGATCCGCCCCGTCGGCATAGTTCCAGCCGCAGTAGACGACGCGGCCGCTGCCCGATGCGTGGATCGCGGTCCCGTACGGGGCCACGATGTCGATGCCCTGGTGGAAATGGGCGCAGGACCCGAGCGGCGGCTCGTACGGGACGCCGGTGCAGCCGAAGTCCTGGGTGACGGTGCCGGCCATCGGCCAGGAGAGCGTCCCGTTGTACTGCGACGGGATGTTGCCGTGTGCGTACTGCTGGGCGACGAGGTCGTTGATCTTCTTGGCGAGGGCGGCCTTCGCGGCGGCCGTGGCTGCCAGCGCCTTCGCCAGGTTCTTGCGGTTGGCGAGGACCTTGGCGTAGGCCGCGTTCTGGATCTGGAGGGCCTTCTTCGTTGCCGCTTCGAGAGTCTTGAGCTGCGCCTGCGCCGCCTTCAGCTCGGACAGCGCCGCATCGAGCTTGACCTTCTGGGCCGCGGTCTCGACGCGGAGCTGGTCCGTTGCCGCCCGCGTGCTGTCGACCGACTGGTGCACCGCGTTGAGGGCGACCTGGTCCGCGACGATCTGCTCCGCGAGCTGCTTGTCCTGCTCGCCGACGTCGATCGTGTAGCTGACCTGGCTCAGGACGTCGGTGAAGGACTCGCCGGACAGGAACGTCTCGAGGAGTGACGTCCGGTCCGTGTCGTATGCCTGGCGAAGACGCTCGGCAAGAAGCTCCTTGCGCGCCCGGAGGTTCAGCGTCATCACGTTCTCCTCGACCGTGATCCGGTCGAGCGTGACGTCGAGCTGCTGGAGCTGGAAGACCTGCGCGTTGTAGCGGGCCTTCACGACGTTGATCTTCGCGATCATCGTGTTGATGGACGCCTTGACCTGGTTGAGGTCGGCGTTGATCCCGTTCAGCTGGCGCTTCGTCGAGGCGATCTGGTTCGACAGATCCGCTTCGAGCGCGTTGATCTGGGCGATCTGCGACTGCTGGTTCTTCAGCTGCTGGCTGAGCTGGTTCTGCTGGGTGCGAGCGTCGGACAGCTCGTCCGCATGGACCGGGCTCGGGGACGGGGCGCCGCCCAGCAGGCCGACGAGGATCGGGATCAGCAGGACGCCGGGCAGGCGACGGAGGGCACGGCCGGACGGGCGGCGAACTGGTCCGAGGGAGCGGCGGTCACTCGCGGCGCTTCGGCCCCCCTGGCCGGCGCCGATGATGCGTGACGGTGCTTGTGCCGTGTGCGCGCTGGGGCGCATCACAGGGGCGGCGTCATCGTGCGAGCAAACTCCGTTGATCGCGTCTGGCTGCGCAGTTGTTGCGCGTGGCGCGGGTGGCGGCTACGCCCGCCGATCCTTGCCCCGACTGGGCACCCTCGGAAGCGATGACCGGCTGCCCGGCATGATACCTCGGGGTGTCCAACGTAGCAGCGACCTTGCAGTTCGCCCACGTGACGATCGTCCTAGCCGCCTCCTGATCCCACCGGACCGCACCGAACACCTCCATCTGACGTAGGCGCCGTCGTCCCGTTCGCAGTGGCCGTTTGCGGAAATGCGATCTCTCTGGATTCCGCGCGGACGGGGCGTGCTCGATGGGCCGCGGAGCGTCGGTTGTCGGAGCCGGCCGTTGCCTCTCGGCACCGCGAATCCTGGGCTCAGACCGTCGGCGGATACCCGGCGCACGTCGACGAGTGGACCGAATGCTCCGATTCGCCGCCGGATTCCCGGCGCACGTCGACGAGTGGACGAATCCTCCGATCCGCCGCCACATTCCCATGGCCGGACGGTTCGGCGGCATTGAGCGGCGGGTTCGTCTCTGGCAGCTCTCGTTCGTGCGTGGCCGATCCGAGTTGGAGACCGTCGGGATCCCCTGACACCGCCCAAGCGTCCGGTGG
>JBPYEM010000228.1:0-8292 GCA_051985205.1 Candidatus Limnocylindrales bacterium
GAAGGTAGTCCGGCGTCACGAGGGACCCCGCCTGGCGAGCGCTCTCCCCGACGACGTTCCGGAGCGCCCGGTGAAGCAGGTGCGTGCCCGTGTGATTGCGCATCGTGTGGGCCCGGCGCTCCGCATCCACGACCGCATCGACGTTCTCGCCGACTCGCAGGCGCCCGTGCAGCGTCCCGCGCATGACGATCAGGCCACCCACGGGCTTCTGCGTGTCCTCGACGGTGAACAGCGACGATCCGCCGCCGGCTTCGCGAAGCTCGCCGCGGTCGCCGATCTGGCCGCCGCCCTCCGCGTAGAAGGGCGTGCGATCGAGGACGATCTCCGCCTCGCCCTGACCCTGCAACTCCGACAGCTCCATGCCGTCGCGGACGATCGCGACGACGCGGCCTTCGGCCCCCGTCGTCTCGTAGCCGAGGAACTCCGTGTCGCCGACCCGGCCCTGGATTGCCTGGTAGAGCGCAGTCAGCTCGGCATGCTGGGCGAGCTGGGCCTTCGTCCCGGAGCGGCTGCGGTCGCGTTGCTCGGCGAGCGCGGCCTCGAACCCGGTTCGGTCCACCCGGACGCCGTATTCGGCCGCGAGCTCGACCGTCAGGTCGATCGGGAAGCCGAACGTGTCGTGGAGCCGGAAGGCAAGGTCGCCCGGCAGGATGGGAGCGTCACTGGACAGATCCTCCTCCCGTCGACCCACGACGGGTCGGATGTCCGGCGCAACGCCGGCCAACGCCGCACCCAGTTGAGCGGTGCCGGCATCGAGGGTCCGCGCGAACTGCGCCTCCTCCCGGTCGATCGCACGGAGGATGACGTCACGGCGCTCGACGAGGTACGGATAGGCGCCGGCCATCGTGTCGACGACGACTTCGGCGGCCGAGGTGAGGAAGGGCTCGATCCGGCCCAGGAGACGACCGTGACGGACGGCGCGGCGGATGATCCGCCGGAGGACGTAGCCGCGACCCTCGTTGCTCGGCAGGACGCCGTCGGCGACGAGGAAGGTCATCGCCCGGCTGTGGTCCGCGATGACCTGGTAGCTGAACCGCTCCTGCTCGAACGCCTCCGGATCGTGGCCGAAGATCTCGCGCATCCGGTCGTGGATCGGGGCGAACAGGTCCGTGTCGTAGTTCGACGGCACTTGCTGGACCACGCTCGCCAGTCGCTCGAGGCCCATGCCGGTGTCGACGCCCGGCTTCGGCAGGGGCGTCAGGCTCCGGTCCGGGTGGAGCTCGTATTGCATGAAGACGAGGTTCCACACCTCGAGCCAGCGCGGGCAGAGCTCGGAGTGGTCCGGAACGCAGAAATCGCCCTCGCTGAACTCGACGCCGCGGTCGTAGTGGATCTCCGAGCACGGGCCGCACGGCCCGATGTCGGCCATTCGCCACCAGTTCTTCTCGTCGCCGTTCGGAAAGTCACCCCAGCGGGCGATCCGTTCGGGCGGCAGCCCGATGTCATCGCGCCAGACGGCGTAGGCATCGTCGTCGGTCGAATAGACGGTCGCCGCGAGGCGGTCGCCGGGGATGCCCATGTCGCGTGTCAGGAAGTCCCAGGCGAAATGGATCGCCTCGCGCTTGAAGTAGTCGCCGAAGCTGAAGTTGCCGAGCATCTCGAAGAAGGTGTGGTGGCGCGGCGTCCGCCCCACTTCCTCGAAGTCGTTGTGCTTGCCGGCGACGCGCAGACAGCGCTGGTAGTCGACGGCCCGGTTGTAGCTCCGCTGCTCCGCACCGGTCAGCGCGTCCTTGAACTGGACCATCCCGGAGTTCGTGAACAGGAGCGTCTGATCGCCGGCCGGAACGAGACTCGCGCTCGGCACCGCGGTATGACCGCGCTCCTCGAAGAACTCGATGAAGCGCCGTCGGATGTCCGCCGCGGGCAGCGGCTTGATCCGCGGGTCACGATCCGGCACGAGCGTCGACATCGTTCGAATGGTACCGAACGGGACCCGATCGACCGGCCGGATCAGGAGGTCGGCGCCACCTCGGACGCAGCGCCCACTGCCCCCGGTTCGACCGGGGTCGACGCCTCCGCCGCCCGTGCCTGCCGGCGCTGCCAGATCGTCGAACCGGCGATCGCCGCGCCAACCAGGGCGCCGAGGGCCAGGCCGCGGGCGAACGTCGAGGCGCGTTGGTCTCGATCCTCGGGGCTGCCTCCGACGACCGATCGGATGAGGGCATCGATCCCGGGTGGGACGCGGGCCGGGTCGCTCACGAGCCGATCACTGTCACGGCCGTTGTTGCCCTCACGAACCGACCTTCGGCCGGCGCGTCGGCCCGAGGACGGCGACGACGGACACCACTCCCAAACCCACCCAGGCAAGGACGGAAGCGGCGACGAGGCGAAAATCCCCGATCCGCAGGAGGTCGACGCCGAGCCGGGCACCGATCGCGTCTCCCGCCCACGCGCCGAGGAAGGCCGCCAGCAGCAGCAGCGGCAGCTGACCGCCGGCGGAGCCACGGATCAGGACGTAGAGCGCGGTGTGGAAGACCGCGACGAGCAGCGCGAGGACGGGCGCCGGTCCGATCACGCCGCCGAGTATAGGCTGCGGAATCGACGAGCCGGGCGTGGTGCCTGGCCCGTTCGCTGGGGACGGGCTAGGCCGCTTCGGCGGCCTCCGGCCTCATGATCCGACCGCCGCCGAGGACGACGTCCTCGTCGTACAGCACCGCTGCCTGGCCCGGGGCGACCGCCCAGACCGGCGTATCGGTTTCGACGATCCAGCGGCCGCCGCGACGCGGCTCGTCGGTCGTGACCGGCCGGACCGACGCCGGGACGAGGCCACCGCGATGGCGGATCCGGACCGTCGCCCGGAACGCGCCCGCGCTCCCGGACGGTGCCATGCCGTCGACGAACGTCACGCCGTCCAGCGGCACGATCCGCGTCTCGAGGTCCTCGCGTCGACCGATCTGGATCGTGTTCGTCGTGGGGTCGACGCGGCTCACGTAACGCGGTGCCTCCGCCGAAACCCCGATGCCGCGGCGCTGTCCCACCGTGAAACCCGCCGATCCCGCGTGCTCGCCGACCTGTCGACCATCGCCGTCGACGATCGCCCCGGGCCTTGGAGTCCAGCCCGCTCGCTCGCGAAGCGCCGCCCGGTAGTCGCCGCCCGGGACGAAGCAGATCTCCTGGCTCTCCGGCTTGTCCGCGGTCGCGAGGCCGAGGCCACGGGCGAGCCGCCGCACCTCGGGCTTCGTCAGCTCGCCCAGCGGGAACCGCGCATGGGTCAGCTGATCCTGGCGAAGTCCGTAGAGGAAGTAGCTCTGATCCTTGTCGGCGTCGCGGGCGCGCAGCAGCCGGGAGCGGCCGCCGGGACCGACGTCCCGACGCGCGTAGTGGCCGGTGGCGACCGCGTTGCAGTCGTAGAGGTGCCGGGCGCGCCCCAGGAGCGCCCCGAACTTCACGTACGTGTTGCAGTCGACGCACGGGCTCGGCGTCCGGCCGTCGAGGTACGCCGCGAGGAACGGCTGGAGGACGCCGGCATCGAACTCGCGCTCGAGGTTCATGACGTAGAACGGGATGCCAAGCTGGGCCGCGACGCGCCGAGCGTCATCGGCTGCGTCCAGCGAGCAGCAGCTCTTCTTGAACTCGGAGTACGTGTCGGCGACGTCGTGGAGGCGCATCCACACGCCCACGACCTCGTGACCCTCCTCGTGCAGGATCGCCGCCGCAACCGACGAGTCGACCCCGCCGGACATCGCGACGAGGATCCGGCTCACACGGCGACTCCCTGGCCCATCGGGTCGGCGGCGACCGCGGCCGCACCTACCCGCATCGATGCGAGGAGCGGCGGGATGATCGCGACCGCGGCCTCGATCTCGGCCTCGGTCGTCGTCCGCCCGAGCGTCAGGCGGAGGGCGCCGCGGGCCTCCTCCTCCGGGTAGCCCATCGCGGACAGGACGTGGGAGACCTCGGTCGATCCGGTCGTGCACGCCGAGCCGACGGACGCCGCGATCCCGTTCAGGTCGAGCGAGACCGTCACGGCGGCGCCGTCCGTGTCGCGGGCGATCAGCGAGAGGTGACCGGGGAGACGCTCCTTCGGGTGTCCGGTCAGCTCCGTGCCGTCGACGGCGAGGACCGCCTTCTGGAGACGCTCGCGGAGGCGGCGGAGGCGCCGGGCGGTCTCCGGCCGCTCGGTGCTCGCGAGCTCGAACGCGGTCGCCATCCCGATCGCGCCGGCGACGTTCTCCGTGCCGCCCCGCCGGTGCCGCTCCTGGGAGCCGCCCTGCTGCTGAGCGAGGATGTGGGTCCCGTGCCGCAGGTAGAGCGCTCCGACGCCCTTCGGACCCTCGAACTTGTGGGCGCTGATCGCGAGCAGGTCGACGTCCAGCGCGGCGACGTCGATCTCGAGATGCGGCGCGGCCTGCACGGCGTCGACCGCGAAGAGCACGCCGCGGTGGGCATGGACGCGCCGGGCGATCTCGGCGATCGGCTGGATCGTCCCGACCTCGTTGTTCGCGAACATGACGGCGACCAGGATCGTCTTGTCCGTGATCGCTGCGTCGACGTCGTCCGGATCGACCCGGCCGTATCGATCGACCGGCAGCTCGACGATCTCGAACCCGAACTTCTCGAGATGGCGGAGGGTGTGGCCCACCGCGTGATGCTCGACGGACGAGGTCACGATCCGGTGACCGTGGGCCTTGCCGGCCCACGCGGCGCCCTTCAGGCCGAGGTTCAGCGCCTCCGTCCCGCCGGACGTCAGGACGACCTCACGGGCCTGGGCGCCCAGCCGCTTCGCGATCGTCTCGTGGGCATCATCGAGCGCCGCGCGCGCCCGCCGACCGAACGCGTGTGCCGACGAGGCGTTGCCGTACGCCTCGGTCAGGTACGGCAGCATCGCCTCGAGGACGTCGGGGCGGAGCGGCGTCGTCGCCGCATGATCGAGGTAGATCGCCATCGGCGCGGATTGTACGCCGGGCCCCTCCGGCGACCGGCAACCTGACACCTCGTCGAAACCTCGCCGGCGTCGGCCGGAGCGTCGTGGCGACGAGCGGCCGGGAACGATCCCCCCACAGCTACCCGGAGGTCCGCCCATGGACGACACGACCCCTGAGACGATGTCCCAACCGATGGACAGCGAGCCGCGCACGGACGGCGATGGATCCTGGATCCAGTCGCCCGTCGACGACGCCACCTACGATCTGCTGATGGCGCTGTCCTCGAAGCTCGAGGCGATCGACACGTATCGCGTCTACGCGGAGGACGGCAACGCCGACATGTGGGAAGAGCTCGCTGGCGACGAGCGCCGCCATGCCGAGCGTCTGTACGAGACGCTCCGCCAGCGAATGGCCGTTCGCTAGGCCACCCCGAGCGTGGCTTGAACGCCGCGCGACAATGAGGGCAGGCCGGAGGTGCGATGGACGGACCCAGCCTGCTGCCGTTGATGATCATGGTCGGCGCGTTCCTCTTCGCCGTGCCACGCGTCGCATCCGCGGTCGGGGCGACGAGCGATCTCCTGGGCCAGCTCTTCGTCCCGCCCGATCGAGCGCTGCCGTGGCCCCACGGCGTCCAGGAGAGCGACGAGCCGTGGGGCTGGCGGCCGGCTCCGCTCCCGCGTTTCGCCGGTCCCGATGACGGCCACGACTCGGACGATGACGGGCCGGCGATGTTCGAGGTCGACGACCTCGTGCTCGGCGACCTCGGCAGACGGGGCGGGCTGATCGTCGAGCTCGCGCCGGTGCCATCGAACCGGCCGCATCGGGCGGCTGCCTGAGAAGGTCCTCGCCGCTCAGTCGGGCTCGTCGCCCTCCGTGGCTCGCCGGAGATCCGCTTCCCGGCCCCGCTCGCGGCGACGATCGTGCTGCGACAGCAGCCGCTTCCGGAGCCGGATCGACGACGGCGTCACTTCGACCAGCTCGTCGGCGGCGATGAACTCGATGGCAGATTCGAGCGTCAGCGGTCGCGGCGGCGTCAGTCGCAGCGCCTCGTCGTGGGCATGCGTCCGGATGTTCGTGAGCTTCTTCTCCTTGGTGGGGTTCACGTCCATGTCGCCGGAACGGCTGTTCTCGCCGACGACCATCCCCTCGTAGACGTCGACCCCGGAGCCGACGAACAGCTCGGCCCGCTCCTGGAGGTTGAAGAGCGCGTAGGCGTTGGACGTGCCGGACCGGTCGGCGACCAGGACGCCGCTCGTCCGGTGCGTGACGTCGCCCGCCCACGGCCCGTAGCCCTCGCCGATCTGATGGAGCAGCGCCGTGCCTCGGGTGTCCGTGAGGAGCTGCCCGCGATAGCCGATCAACCCCCGGACCGGCAGGACGAACTCCATCCGCACCCGGCCGTCGGCATCGGTCGACATCTGCTCGAGGCGACCCTTCCGGCCGGCGAGCGCTCCCTGGACCTCGCCGATGTAGTCGGGCGGGATGTCGACCGTGATCCGCTCGTAGGGTTCGTGGGTCTCGCCGTCGACCTCGTGGAGGAGCACCTCCGGGCGGGAAACCGTCAGCTCGAAGCCCTCGCGTCGCATCTGCTCGATCAGGACCGCGAGCTGGAGCTCGCCTCGGCCCCGAACCTCGTAGGTGTCACCGGACTCCGTCGGGTGGATCTCGATCGAGACGTTCCCCAGGACCTCGCGATCGAGCCTGGCCTTGATCTGGCGACTCGTCACGTACCGACCCTCGCGTCCGGCGAGCGGCGACGTGTTGACGCCGAACGTCATCCGGAGCGTCGGCGCATCGACGTCCAGGCGCCGCAGCGGCCGGGGGTCCGCGGGGTCCGTGAGCGTGTCCCCGATCGTGACCTCCGGCAGCCCGGCAACCGAGACGATGTCGCCGGGACCCGCCTCCTCGAGGTCGACCCGGTCGATCCCCCGAGCGGTCTGGAGCGAGGTCACCGTCCCCGCCAGCGTCACCGTCCGGCCGGGTTCGACGGATCCGGCCGTGTCGTCCGCCTCGTCGCGGACGACCACGATCCGCTGGCCCATCCGCAGGAAGCCGTTCCAGACCCGTCCGACTGCCATGCGTCCGACGTAGTCGTTCGCCGTGAGGTTGGTCACGAGCAGCTGGAGCGGATGGCCCGGAACGTAGGACGGCGGCGGGGTCACGGCGACGAGGGTGTCGAGCAGCGGTCGGAGGTCGCGGCCTGGTTCCGCGAGGGACCGCGTCGCCGTCCCGGCTTTCGCGTTCGTGTAGAGGACCGGGAACTCGATCTGGTGCTCGTCGGCGCCGAGGTCGATGAACAGCTCGTAGATCTCGTCGAGGACTTCGCCGGGACGGGCATCGCCGCGGTCGATCTTGTTGACCGCCACCACGACCGGCAGGCGCCGCGCCATCGCCTTCTGGAGGACGTAGCGCGTCTGCGGCAGCGGGCCCTCCGCCGCGTCAACGAGCAGCAGCACGGAGTCGACCATCAGGAGGCTCCGCTCCACCTCGCCGCCGAAGTCGGCGTGGCCCGGCGTGTCGACGATGTTCAGCCGGACGCCGGCGTGGTCGACGGTCGTCTGCTTGGCGAGGATCGTGATGCCCTTCTCCCGCTCGAGGTCCATCGAGTCGAGGACGCGGTCGACGACCGCCTCGTTCGAGCGGAACGTGCCGGTCTGGCGGAGCATCGCGTCGACGAGCGTCGTCTTGCCGTGGTCGACATGGGCGACGATCGCGATGTTCCGGAGATCGTCCCGGGTCCGCGCGGCGGGCGGAAGGGACGTGGGAGGTGTCGTCATGGGGCCGGCGGATTGTACGGCCCACCCACCGACCGCCCGCGTAGACTGCTGGCGTGACCGTCGCCGCCGTCATCCTCGCCGCCTCCGCGGAGTCGGCGCTCGCCGATGCCGACGGCCTCGCATCGGTTCGCCGGATCGCCGACGCCGCCTGGTCCGGTGGCGCGACGCCGATCGTCGTCGTTGCTGCGGATCCGGACGGGGCGGTCGCCGCCTCGCTGGCGGGCGCCGCCGTCACGCTCGCCGAGCCCGCACCGCGCGAGCTGGGACCTGCGGGTCAGATGGTCCGTGGGATCGAGGTCGCCCTCGGCGAGATCCGGGAGGCGACCGGCGCGTTGCTGTGGCCGGCGCGGATGACCTGGGTGGGTCCGGAGACCGTCACCTCGCTCATCGAGGCGCACGGCACGCAGGAAGGTGCCGTCCTTGCGCCCCGTTTCGACGGCGTCCGGGGCTGGCCTGTCCTCGTGCCGATCGCGGCGCTCGAGGACCTTCGCCGCGTCGGGCCGGATCGGATGCCCGACGCCATCGTCGACGCCGTCAGCCAGGCGCGCGCGGAGATGCCCCTCGAGCTCGGCGACCCGGGCGCGACCCACGACCTGGAGACCCCACGGTCCGCGCTTCCTCCATACGTCGGGCCGCTGGATCCGCCGGCC
>JBPYEM010000229.1:0-2972 GCA_051985205.1 Candidatus Limnocylindrales bacterium
CTCGGAGCGTCGATCGGTCGTTCATCTCGCGTCCGTGACCCCTCGGGCCGGCGATTCTAGCCCCCCGCGGGAGGCGCGACAAGCGTCGCCGAGCGCACGGGCCGGATCTGCGTTGCCGCCTGACGCCAGACCTCCGAGGCGCGGACGGCGCCTGGGCGGCAGCGGCCTGCCACGCAACCGCAACGTCGGGGAGCGGCCGGCCGGGACGGCCCGCCGCCGCGCGTGTCGACACTCGCGGCCCGGGCGGCCCGTGCGGCCTCCCGATGGACAGGGAGAACGACCGTGACGGATGAGCAGGAGAAGCGGCCGCGCAGCGACGAGACGTCCGGCTCGCTGGGCGGGCAGGGCGGCGACACGACGGCTCGCGAGGACCGGACGACCTGGACGAACGAGAAGACGGCACCGACGCCGAACACGCCCGGGTCAGGCGGCGTCCCGAATCACTCGGCCGGCGATACGACCTCGACGATGGGCGGCGCTGGGTCCTCGAGCGGCGGCGCAGTTTCGAGAGGCGACGCCACGGATCCGGTGATCGGCGGACAGGACACCGGAACCCGGCCGGGCAGCTGGGGCAACCGGAGCGGCTCCGGCAGCGGCGGCGAGGGCGAGCGCGAGCTCGACGATCCGTCGTCGCCGCCGGACGGCCGCATCTCCGACGACATCACCGGCACGACCGGGACGAACGGCTGAGCACCGGCGATCTCGGGCCCCAAGCGGGCAGAACGGTCGACGCGCTCGAGCTTCGCGCCTCGATCGATCCCAGCCGCGTTGCCCCACTGGTGCGCCCAGTGAGCGGGGAGGTCTTCTGCCACGCCCCGGGAGAGCGGCCGTTCGACCTCGGCGAGCTCGACCGCCCGGACGATCCCGCCGATCGCTGGAGCGTCCCGGGCGCGCGGACGGCCTACCTGGCCGGGGATCCGCTGGTCGCCATCGCGGAGTACGTCCGGCACGGCCCGGAACGCGGACGCCCGGACGACCGGCGGATCGTCCGGCTGCGGCTTCGCGACGTGGTCGCCCTCGACCTCCGCGCCGCCGACGTCCGTTCGGCCCTCGGTCTCCCCCAGGGTCAGGACACGCTCCTCGACCGGACCCACGCTCGCGCCGTCGCGTTCGCGATCCGAGCCCGTGGCTTGTGCCAGGCGATCCTCGTGCCGTCGATGGCGTTCATCGACCGGCCGGACCGGCACAACCTGATCGTGTTCTGCGAGACGATCCCCGGAGGCCTGGCCTCCGTTCTGTCAGGGCCGGTCGAGGTCGGGCAGGTCCAGCTCTGGGGCTGATCCGGCGGCAGATCCGCGACTCAGGCGCGGACGACCGTGACGAGGACGACCGCGTCGGTCGTCGCGCTCAGCTCCCAGCCGACGCCGGCCGGCACGCAGAGGAGGGAGCCCTCGGGGAGATCGGCCGCCGCACCGTTGATCGAGACGACCGCCGCGCCGCGGACGCCCTGGACCGTGATCGACTCGTCGGGGTCGTCGTTGTGCATCGTCGCCCCGCGATGGAGCGCAGTGACGACGACCCGGAGCTCGGGCGTGTGGAGCAGCGCACAGGACGACCGGGCCTCGGTCGCCCATTCCGGGCTGGCGAGGAGCCCGGACACGACCGCCCCGAGATCGATCGCCGCAGCTGCCGCGCGGCTGGCATCAGCGGTGGCGCCGGTCCCCGCGAGACCGTCCTGCGGCCGGCCGCCGTCAGACGGCATCTCATTGGCCCGCGGCGTCGTCACGGTTGCACCGGCGACGCCCGCCCGCCGGCCCTGGAGAGGAGGAGAGCCAGGGCCAGCGACGCGAGCGTGGTGAAGGGCACCGATCGGCCTCCTCTGGTGGGCGCTGGCGGGCGGACCTGAGGAAGGGTCGCCTCGCCGCAGTCTGAGAAACCCGGCCCCGGCAGGGGGCTCCTTTCATCGCCGTCGCAAGGCGGTCCCCGCCCGTCAGCGGCGGGACGTCGCCCTCACGCCTCGGCGATCGGGAGGGCGAACGCGACGTCCGCACCGCCCTCGGGCCGGTTGTCGGCCCAGATGCGGCCGCCCATCGCCCGGACGATGGCGTCCGCGACGAACAGGCCGATGCCCGTCCCGCCGCCGCCCTGCGGGCCGGCCGCCGGCCCACGATGGAACAGCCGGAAGAGCGCGTCGCGGCCGGCCAGCGGCAAGCCCGGTCCGTCGTCGAGGAGATGGACCTCGATCTCGTCGCCGGCCCGGGCCACGTTCACGCCGATCCAATCCCGGTTCGCTCCGTACTTGACGGCGTTGTCGAGGAGGCTCGAGACGACCTGCTCGACATAGCCCTCGTCGGCGGCGATCGGCGGCAGCCCGCGCTCGATGGACACGTCGACCCTGAGCTTCGGCAACCGCTCGCACAGCTGGCGGGTGACCCGTCGCACGAGGTGGCCCACTGCCACGGGCTCGCGGCTGACGTCGTCACGTCCCTCGAGCGCCGCGAGTCGCAGCAGCTGATCGACCAGTCGATTGAGGCGGCTGGCTTCGTCGACGAGCGTCGCCGCGACCTCGGCGCGGACGTCCGGCGCGAGCCCGGCGTCCTGGAGCAGCTCGGAGCCGCCGACGATCGCCGTCGTGGGGGTCCGCAGCTCGTGGCCAAGGATCCCGAGGAACGCATCTCGCAGCCGTTCCATGTCGTGCTGGGCGGACTCGTCCGTGGCGACGAGGACGGCGCCCACGGTCCTGCTCCCGTCCCGGATCGGCCCGGCCGTGACTCGGACGATCGCCGTCGACCCGTCGTCCCGCCGGAGCCGGTACCTCGCGGACGGCACGGACCGGCCGGCCAGCGCCAGGGTCATCGGTCGCGCCGGCGGCGGAGGCGTGCCGTTGCGTCCGTCGCGGGCGCGCGGCGGCAACGGCTCCAGGCTCCGGGTGAGTTCCCGCCGCTGGAACGGAACATCGAGGGCGCGGCGCCAGATCCGGTGAAGCTCCGGGTTGGATCGGTCGCCCTCGGCGGAGGCGACGAGGACGCCGA
>JBPYEM010000230.1:0-5808 GCA_051985205.1 Candidatus Limnocylindrales bacterium
CAGCGACGATCGTCTCGGACGAGACGCCGCCGGACAGCGATACGGCCGCCGTCGCGGTCCTGCCGCCGCCCGAGGCGCTGACCCCGCCACCGACGAGCACGCTCAGCCCCACCGAGGTGGCCGGCAATCCGGGCTTCGCCCTGATGCTGATCCTGCTCGGCGTGGCTGCCATCGTCGGCCTCGTGGGACTGCTGACACCGACACCGACCCGGTTGCGGAGTCGACGCCGGTCGTGAGCGCCGGCCGGGGCGCCGGCCATCCGTGAGCAGCACCCGGAACCGGGGCGTCACCGACGCCCCGGTTCCTTCGTGTCAGGCCGGGAGCTGCCGACGGTTCCCGCGGGACCCGATCGTGAACCTGTCGCCGGGCTCGACGAGCCGGACCGGAGCGTCGGCCGCCGCTCGCACCATGGCCGCGGCGGCGGCGCCGTCGAAGCCCATCTGGAGATGGGTCAGCAGCACCTGGCCCGGCCGCGTTCGACGGACGAGGGCGACGACCGCCGGGGCGTCGAGATGCTGGGCTCCGGGCGGGACCGGACCGACCCCGAATGACACCTCGACCAGAAGGGCGTCGCCCGGACGGATGAGCGGCGCGAGATCGTCGGCACGGCCACAGTCGCCCCAATAGACGAGGCCGGCTCGCCCGGGCGCGGCCGTCAACGAGACGCGGACCGCGTGGCTCTCCGCGGTGTGCGTCACGCCTCGCGCCTCGACCGTGAACGCGCCGATCTCCCATCGGATCCTCACCGTGGCGGGGTCGCCGACCGTCCCAGAACGGTGCCCCGTGTCGCCGCCGGTCTCGAATGCGGACACGTCCAGCGCGGCTGACGTGAACCCGGGCGTGGCGTGAAGGGCGTCGATCCGTTCGGCGAGACCGGCCGGCGCGAGCACCCCGACGCGACGACGCGGCTCGAACTGGTACACGAGGTAGTGGCGGAGCGGCACGAGGTCGATGAAGTGGTCCGGGTGGAGATGGCTGATCACGACGCCATCGAGCGTGCTCGGCTCGATCGCCCCCGCGAGGCGCGGGAACGAACCCTGACCAAGGTCGAGGAGGATCGCCGAGCCGGCCGTCTCGACGAGGTACGAAGCACCGGTCGCCCCGGGCCGGTTCGTGTACGCCGGACCGGCACCGAGAACGGTCAGCTGGATGGAGGGGTCAGGATCCCGGTGCTGGGCCGGCTCGCGGTCCGGTGAAGGCGTCGGCATCGGGCGAGCGTACGAGACGTTGCCGCCCTCCGCGGCATGGAGGTGACGTCAGCCGCCGTTGCCACGCGGCGTGTGGTCCGGGGCGACCGGACCGTCCGTCGGCTTGGACCCGGCATCGCCGTCGGCGTCGCCGTTCCCACTGCCACCACCGGTCCCCGCGCCCTGGCCCCCGCCGCTGTTCTGGCCGGCGCCCGTTCCGCCGCCGCCGGATCCGGCGCCGTTCTCGCCGGCAGTGCCAGGAGCGGCAGCGCCGCCGGTCCCGCCGGCCCCGCCGCTCGTCCCGCCCGAGGTCCCGGATCCGGACCCCTGACCGCCACCGTTCGATGTGCCGCCCGCGGCCGGGCCTGCGCCACCCCCGGTTCCGGCGGCTCCGCCGTTGCCGCTGCCACCGCCGCTCCCGCCGCCGTTGGCGCCGTTGCCACCGCCGTTGGAGGCGTCGCCGCGATCGCGGGCCTCGAGCGCGGCGAGGACCGCGGCGTTGTGGTCGATGGCCCGCTGGATGTTCCGTTCCAGCGCCGCCGCAGCGGTGTCGTTGCCCTTCGAGGTCAGGCCCGCCACGAGCGCCGTCAGCACCGCCTGATGACGGGCCAGAGCGTCCTCGACCTGGTTGCCCAGCCCCGTGTCGCCCGCGCTCGTCGTGGTCGCGTCCTCCGCCGAGACTTCGTACGCCTCGAGCGCCGCGACGAGCGCGCCACGGTCAGCCGCGCCGGCGGCCGCGAGCGCCTCGGCGATCCGGTCGTCGAGGTTCCGCAGGTCCGCGTCGACGCGGGCGGTCGCGGTCCGGGGTAGCGAAGAACGCTCGATCCACATCCGAGCCGGGTACAGCCCTCCGCCCGGTTGGGCGGCAGCGATCGTCCCGACCGCGACCGCGGTCCAGGCGGCCGCGGCGAGCAGCGGCATCGCGACCCGCCGCGCCGCCGAGCGGCGACCCGCCTCCACGACCGGCGCGACGTAGGCGGCGATCCGGACGGCCTCGTGCTGCAGCCGGGCTTCGCGCATGACCCGGGCGCGGATCCGGGCGACCCCGCGCGGGTCCGGGGTCAGCCGCAGCCGAGCGAACGCCTCGAAGCGTCGCTCCAGCTCCACGTCCCGGACCTCGATCGCCTGCATCTCGTCATCCATCCGTCTGGCTCGCTGGTCGAGCGGGCCGGCCGGGAAGGGCATCCGGTGTCGCTCCGTCGATCCCGAGCTCCCGCCGCAGCGCGGCGATCGCCCGGAACTGGAGGCCGCGGACCGTGCCTTCCTGCTTTCCCATCGCCTCGGCTGCCTCGCGAGCCGAGAGGCCCGCGAAGAAGCGCAGCTCGATGGCTTCGCGCTGCTCGTCCGTCAGGCTCGCGAGGGCTGCCCCGACGGCGTCGAGCTCCTGTCTCACTGCGGCGATCTCGTCCGGTCCGGCATCCCCGTGGACCCAGCCGACGACTGCGTCTAGCTCGGCGTGGTCGTGCCGCGTCCGGATGTGATCGATCACCGCATTCCTGGCCAGCCGGAAGAGCCAGCCCCCGAAGGGAACGCCCCGCGCCTCGTAGCGCGGCAGCGCCTCCAGGGCCTTGACGAAGACGTGCTGCGTCAGGTCCTCCGCATCCGTCGGGCGCTGGACGCGGCTGGCGATGAAGCGGTAGACCGCCTCGTGGTAGTGGTCGAAGATCATCCCGAAGGCCCACGGATCCCCGTCGCGGGCCTCCGCCACGAGACGCTCGATCGCTGCGTCGTCGAGGGTCATAACGACAGACTGGTGTGCCTCGTTAGGTTCGCCCTGTGGCAGCGAACGCGCTCGACCGGTCCCCGCTGATCCGGCTCGGGATCGCCACCGGCGCCCGCGTCGCGCCGCGACGGACGGCAAGCTCGCGGAACCCGGCGGCGGCGGCGACACGATACCCCGCCTCCAGGCCGGCTGTGAATGCATCACTCCGGTGCGCATCGGACCCCGCCGAAACCCTGGTGCCTCCGAGCACCCGGTAGCGCTCGACGATCGGACCGGCCGGATAGGTCTCCTGAGCGACCTGGCGGAGGCCGCTCGTGTTGACCTCGAGCGCGGACCCGCCGTCGACCAGGGCCTGGAGGAGCGGCTCGTACAGCTCGGGCGCGGCGGCGAGCTGGGCCGGCATCACGTGCGGGACGAGGTAGCGCTTCACGAAATCGAGGTGGCCGATCGCATCGAACAGACCGGAGCGGATGGCCGACAGGACCTCGTCGAAGTACGGGGCCACGATCTCGGCGACCGTCCGGCCGCTCGTCCAAACCGCCACATGGGCGGCCGAATACGGCGAGTCCGCATCGACATGGACGCTGCCGATGACGAAGTCGTAGACGTGACGGGCGAGATGCTCCCGGATCTCCGCCTCGTAACGGCCGTCATACGTGATCTCCACGCCGAAGCGGATCGTGACGCCCTCGCTCGCCCACCGCTCGGCGGCGGCTCGGACGAGCCGCTCGCGCTCGGCGAACGGCACGAAGTCGTAGGCCGGCGTGCCCGGGGCGAAATCGACGTGATCCGTGATCGCGATCTCGGCGATCCCGCGCTCCACGGCCTGCCTCGCGTAGTCGTCGATGTCGACGTTGCTGTCTGGCGAGAGGTTCGTGTGGAGGTGCCCGTCGAACGGGAGGTCGGACGCCTGGTCCGTCACGGGCCCCACCTGGCTGGGGTGCCCGGCTCTGCGACGCGGCGGGCTCGTCGTCGCTCCGCCGAATGGCCTGCGTCGCCCGGTTCGTTCAACCGCTGATGAGGCCGAGCTCCCGCCCGGCGGTGGCGAAGGCCTCCACCGCGCGGTCGAGGAGATCGTCCGTATGGGCCGCCGTCACGATCGTCCGGATCCGCGACTTGTCCATTGCGACCGTCGGGTAGACGACGGGTTGGGCGAACACGCCCTGATCGAACAGGCGCTGGCTGAAGCGACCCGCGGTGTCCGGATCACCCATCATCACCGGCGTGATCGGCGTCTCCGACCGGCCCGTGTCAAAGCCGAGCCGGCCCAGCTCCGCCTTGAACCGCTTCGTGTTCGCCCACAGTCGCTCGATCAGCTCCGGCTCCTCCTGCATGACCCGGATCGCCTCGCGACAGGCGGCCGCGACGGCCGGCGGGTGGGAGGTGGAGAAGAGGAACGGGCGGGCGCGCTGCACGAGGATGTCGCGGAGGTCCTGCGACCCCGCGACATAGCCGCCCAGGACGCCGACGGCCTTGCTCAGCGTCCCGACCTGGATCGCGACCCGACCATGCAGGCCATGGTGGTCGACGGAGCCCCGGCCATCGCGCCCGAGCACACCCGACGCGTGGGCGTCGTCGACGAAGACGGCCGCGTTCGCGGATTCGGCCGCCTCGACGATCGCCGGTAGCGGCGCGATGTCGCCGTCCATGCTGAAGACGCCGTCGGTCACGACGAGGATCAGTCGATACGGCGCGCCGGTGCCCGGTCGGCCCTTCTCGACCGCCTCGTCGAGCACTGCCTTGAGCGACGCAGGATCGGCGTGCTTGTAGATCTTCCGGGGCGCCTTCGAGAGACGCATCCCGTCGATGATCGAGGCGTGGTTCAGCTCGTCGCTGACGATCAGATCCGCGTCGCCGGTGATCGTCGGGATCACGCCGGTGTTCGCGGTGAAGCCGGACTGGAACGTCAGGGTCGCCTCGGTCCCCTTGAAGGCGGCGAGGTCTCGCTCCAGCTCCTCGTGGAGCGTCATCGTTCCGGCGATCGTCCTCACCGCACCGGAGCCCGCGCCGTAGTCTCGGACGGCCGCCAGGGCCGCTTCCTTCAGCCGTGGGTGGTGGGTCAGACCCAGATAGTCGTTCGAGCTGAGGCTGATCAGCCGTCGCTCGTCGACCGACACGATCGGGCCCTGCGCGGACGACATCACCCGCAGTGGGCGATAGAGGTGCTTGGCGCGGAGGTCGGCGAGCTCCTCGCCGAGGAAGGCCAGGGGGTTCGGGCGCGTCTGCGTCGCCATGTGGGTCAGTCCTGCCAGCTCATGATCACCTTGCCCGAGTCGCCGCTCCGGGCCGCGTCGAAGGCCGCCTCGTGGTCGCGGTACGAGAAGCGGTGGGTGATCACCGGCCGGATGTCGAGCCCCGAGTGGAGCATCACCGACATCTTGTACCACGTCTCGAACATCTCCCGGCCATAGATGCCCCGGAGCGTGAGCTGGTTGAAGACGACCTGGCTCATGTCGATCGGGATCTCGTCCGTCGGGATGCCGAGGATCGCCATCCCGCCGCCGTGGGCCATGTTGGCGATGGCGTCGCGGAGGGCGCCGGCGTTGCCGGACATCTCGAGGACGACGTCGAAGCCTTCGACCATTCCCAGCGAATGCTGGACCTCCTGGAGGGTCTCCTGCCTGGGGTCGACCACGCGGGTTGCCCCCATTCGGGTCGCGAGCTCCCGGCGGAAGGCGTTCGGCTCGCTGGCGACGACGTAGCGGGCGCCGGCATGACGGGCGACGGCCGCCGCCATCAGACCGATCGGGCCGGCACCCACGACGAGGACGTCCTCGCCGAGGACCGGGAAGCTGAGGGCCGTGTGGACCGCGTTGCCGAAGGGATCGAAGATGGAGGCGATGTCGCGGTCAACCCAGTCGGGATGGCGCCATAGGTTCGTCATCGGCAGGGCGATGT
>JBPYEM010000231.1:0-7576 GCA_051985205.1 Candidatus Limnocylindrales bacterium
AGCCGACGAACGGCGACCGTCGTCGCCGAGACGCCGACGACCCTCGTGGAGGTCCCTGCGACGACCCTCCGCCGCCTGATGGCGGACCCGGACCTCAGCGCCCTGTTCCTGTCGAAGCTGACCGAGCGGCTGAGCCGGACGAGCGCGGACCTGCCGCGCTTCGCCGGCGTCGACCAGGCCTCCCTCCGCGATCTACGGACGCCTCGTCCACCGTCCGAGACGGCAGCCGGACCTGCACCCGCGGCCTCGACGCCGTCCTGACATTCGGTTCGCGAGCCGTCAGGCTCCCGCACACCGGTCCATCAGGGTCTCGTCGGCACCGCGCGCGACTGTGCCGTAGTTGACAACGGGGCCGTCGGTCGGAGGATGCGCTCCACGCTCGCGAGCGGCTATCGTGGATGCGTCAACGAGCTCCGACGCACGCACGTCATCGGGGTCACGACGGAGGAACGACGATGCGCAAGCCGACGCGTCTCCCGCGAGAGGGAGCGACGAGCGACGACGGCCTGGCCACGAATCACGACCTGCCGTTCGGGGCAGGGCCGACCGACCAGGACGTCGAGGGCCACAACCGCTTGCCGGGCACCGGCGGCGACCTCTCCCCGCGGATGCCGGGAACCGGTGGCGAGCTGTCGCGACTGCCCGGAACCGGTGGCGACTACCGCCGGCCGTCGGGTGGCGGCGAAGCGACCGACGACGACATCGAGGGGCACCTCTAGACCTTCGCCCTCGACCTACTCGACCACATCCGGGCGGAGACCCCGCCGCCCACCGACCCCCGTCCGACCTCGGGCGGGGGTTCGGCGTCTCGGGGATTCTCGCCCTGCCGCGTCGGCGTTTCCGCGTTTCCGCCTGACCGGCCGCGCGGAGCTCAGGCGGGTCGGTCCGCCGTCGCGGCGAGGATCGTCTTGATCTCGAACGGGGTCGCGCCCGGGTGGGCGGCCCGGATCCGCGCCGCGAGCCCGGCGATGTGGGGCGCCGCGAAGCTGTTGCCCGTAGCGACGATCCGGCCACCATCCCGCCACGCGACGTCGACGTCGAGCCCGTACGCGCCGAACTCCACGGGCGGCCGCGGGTTGTAGAACCATGTGTCCGGATCCCGGACGTCGTGGGCGGCGACGCTCACGACTGCGGCGAACAGCGACGGGTAGCTCGCGACGGCAACGTTGTTCGCGGCGCTGACGAGGAGACAGTTCGCGAAGTACGCGCGGTCGGCAAGCTCATGGAACGTCGCGTAGAGCGCCTCGCTCCGCGACGACAGGCTGAGGTTGACGACCGCCGCGCCACGCTCGATCGCCCAGCTGAGACCGGCGGCGAACGCGAGACCCTTGCCCCGGTTGTCCGCGCCGAGCACGCGGATGCTGACGAGCGACGCAGCCGGTGCCAGCGCGTGGATGATCCCCGCACACGCCGTGCCGTGACCGACGGCGTCCACCGGCTCGTCATCGACGACCGCCGTGTCCTCGCCGTCGAGCTCCACGCGGACGCTCTCGGCGAGGGCGCCCCCGACCGCGGGATGGCCGCCCTCGATCCCCGAGTCGATGACGGCGACGGTCACGCCCGCGCCGTCGCCCGTGCCGAATGCCCACGACCGGTCGACCGCGACGAAGGGCGCGACGCGGGTGAGCTCGGTCCGATGGGCCGCCGCGAACGCCTCTGCCCAGGCGGGCAACGGCGCCGCGATCGGTGGCGGCTGGAGGGTCATCTCGGTCGGCTCCGATAGCCGTCGCGGCCGCGCTCGGCGCGCCGGATCAGGACCGCCAGGAGCTCGCGGACGAGCTCCAGCTGAGCCGGATCGGCGCGACGAAGCCGGGCGATGTCGTCCGCGAGCGCCCACAGCGGGTCGTCCGCGTCGGCGAGGTCCGATGTTGCGGCGGACACGATCGCATCCGCATCGTCGTCGTCCGACCCGACCGTCGTCAGCACGGCTCGGAGGAGCGTGGCCGTGTCGCGTTCGACGCGGCTCGCCCGGATCGCGACCGTCGCCTGTCGGGCGAAGATGCCGGCGAGCTCGACGTCCCGAAGGTCGAACCCGGCCGCACCGCGACGATCGAGGACCTCCAGGACGCCGAGCGCACCATCGTCGTCCGCAAGCGGCACGGCGACGAGGGACCGGGGCACGTAGCCGGTCTGCTCCGCGGTCACCCGGCCGAACCGGGCATCGCCGGCGACGTCGGCGAGAGCCAGCGGCTGACCGGTCGAGAAGACGTAGCCCGCGACCCCCTGGGTCGGCTCGATCGCCAGGCCGACGACGCCCTGGCCTTCGGCGCCGGCCGCGACCTCGAACACGAGCCGGTCGCTCGATGGGTCGTGCAGGGCGATCGACGCGGCCTCCGCATCGAACAGGGCCACCGTCGCGTCGACGATCGACCGGAGGATCGCGGTCGCCGACGGCGGCGAGAGCCGGTCCGCCGCCTCGACTCGCGCGGCGAGCGCCCGGAGCGCCCCTCCGAGCCGCTCGTCCGGCGTCACCGCTCGATGCTGCGGGTCAGCCGCTCCATGTCCAGGACGACGAGCTGATCCCGCTCCAGCCGGACGAGATCCTGATCACCGAGATCGGCGAGGAGCCGGTTCACGGACTGGCGGGACCCGCCGATCATGCCGGCCAGCTCCGACTGCGTGTAGGGCCAGGCGATCCGGACGGTCCCATCGTCGGCGCGGGCCCCGGCGCTGTCCGCGAGCCGGACGATCCGCGAGGCGAGGCGACCAGGGAGATCGAGGAAGTGGAGGTCCTCGACGTGACCCGTCAGCCGCCGGATCTCGGCCGCGAGGGAGGCGAGGAGTGTCCGGCGGAGGCCGGCGTCGGAGTCGATCAGCGAGAGGAAGGCGTCGCGGTGGAGGACGAGCGTCTCGGTCGGCTCGACCGCCACGATCGTCGCCGAGTGAGGAGCACCGTCGAGGATTGCGAGCTCCCCGAAGAACTCCCCCGGTCCGAGGATCGCGACGATGGCGGGTTCGGCGCCCTCGTCGCTCGGCAGCACGACCTTGACGGAGCCCTTGTCGACGACGAAGAGCGCGTCGCCCGGGTCACCCTGGTGGAAGATCGTCTCGCCGCGACGGAACTTGCGGACCTTCAGGACGTGGATCAGCGTCTCGATCGCTTCGTCGTCAGCCGAGCCGAACAGGCCACAGCGCCGCAGGGCGCTCCCGGCCATCCGTTCCTCGCCGACCGCCATTCGTTCGATCCTCCGCGTCGGGCCGTACCGGCCCGCCGCTCATCGTACGTGCGCGGCGCTACGTCCGGGCGACCGGACGCATGGGGTAGAGGCCGACCACGACGGGGCTGCGCGGATCGAGCGACAGCTCGTAGCCGATCTCCCCGCCGCGGAGCAGCTCGCCCAGGAGGGCCCCCTCCCGCGGCGGCAGCCCGACGTAGACCCGCCCGCTCGACAGGTCGACGCTCGTCACGTCGTCCTCGCCGCCGTTGATCCCGAAGCGACGGCGGAGCTCGTGCATCGGCACGTACGGCCGGCTCTTGATGAACCGCCGCAGCTGCGGCGCGGTGCAGCCGGCAGCCGCCGCCAGGTCGCCGCGCGGCGCGAAGCCGTTGGCGTGGCCGTTTGCGTGGCCGTTCGGGTGTCCGTACGCCGCCGGGGACGGATCGGCCGGACCGTTGGCGCGATCGTGAGGATCGCCGCCGCTGGCATCATGCGCCTCGACCGCCGCCTCGCCTGGCCCGGCGATCGCCACGCCGGTGGCGCCGGCGTCGCCGTCATCCGGGCGCTCGTGCGGGTCACGCACGTGGTCCCGGGAGGCATCCGCTCCGGCGAACGCGGATGGCTCGGGCCGAGCATCAGGCGAGAGCCGCGTCGGCGGGCGCGCCGAATCCGCCGGGCGGGCGTGACCGTTCGTGCGATGCGGCCGACCGCCGTGATGGCGGCGGCTCACCGGCGTTGGGCGACGGCGGGACGAGCCCGCCCGTCGGTGGGCGCGGCGGCGACGGGTCGCCGCGGGAGAAACGAAGTCATTGGTTCAGCCGTGGTTGGCGGGCCCGTTCGGAACCGCCTTCGGCCGATGATACCGCGACGGGGACGGCCGGTCCGCCCTCAGGATCGCGAGACGCCCGGGCGCGCTGCGCTCAGCCGGTGACGACGCGCAACTCGCGCGGCTCGTCGTTCAGGACGATCGCGCCGTCCGGACCGCAGACGACGATGTCCTCGATCCGCGCGCCGTAGCGCCCGCTCAGGTAGATGCCCGGCTCGATGCTGAAGGCCATGCCTTCCGCGATCGGTTCGCGGTTGCCGTCGACCAGATAGGGATGCTCGTGCCCTTCGAGGCCGATCCCGTGCCCGGTTCGATGGAAGAACGCCTCGCCGTAGCCCTCCGCGTCGATGACGTCGCGGGCCGTCCGGTCGACGGCTTCGGCCGAGATCCCGGGGCGGACGGCACGCGTCGCCGCCGCCTGCGCCGCGAGCAGGACGCCGAACAGGTGGCGGAACTCCTCCGTCGGGCCCTTGGTGTCATCACCGCCGGTGACCCAGATCGTCCGCGTCGTATCGCTCTGGTATCCGCCGAGCGAGCCGCCGATGTCGAGGACGATCGGTTCGCCGGCCTGAATCACGCGGGCCGATGCGGCGTGGTGCGGCGACGCAGAGTTGGGACCCGAGGCGACGATCGCGAAATGGGCCAGCTCGTGACCCTCGGCCTGGAGCCGCTCGCGGACCTCAGCGGCGACATCCGCCTCGGTCCGTCCGACGAGGCGGCCGGACGCGATCTGGTCGATGACGCGGTCGGCGGCGGCTCCGGCAAGCCGGAGCAGCTCGACCTCGTCCGCGTCCTTCACGATCCGGAGCTGGCGGAGCACGTCCGTCGCCGAGCTCCACGACGCGCCCGCCAGCCGATCCTGGAGGCGGAGCAGGTGGTATGCCGTCAGCGAGTCCGAGACGGCGACCCGGGCCACGCCGTCCGCGCCGGTCGTCGCCTCGCGCACGGCCTTCACCACGATCGCGTGCGGGTCGTCGGTCTCCATCCACGTGACGACGGGGATCTCGACGCGAAGGCCCGCTCGTGCCGCGGGCTCCTCCAGCCGGGGAACGACCATGAATGGCTCCCGGCCCGCGACGATCGCGAGCATCGTCAGCCGCTCGAGCGGCATCGCCTCGTACGCCGTGAGATACACCATGTCGGGTCCGACGCCGACCAGGACGGCGGCGAGATCCGACCGATCGACGAGCTCGCAGAGCCGGCGGATGCGTTCGACATGGCGCTCCGCCGGGATCGTGGGCCGGGCTGCGGTCGTCGCGCTCATCGGTCGATCGTCACGGTGCCACCATCGTCCGGCATGTTCGCGCCGTCCCTGACGTCTGGGCCCGCGACGGCCTGGGGGACCGCGAGCCAGCGCTCGAGCGTCCCTGGACCGTCCTCGAAGAGCTTGCGATAGGCGAGAACACGATCCGCGCCCGCCGCGAGCGCGCGCCTGCGGAGCGCGACGTCATCGTGCGGACCGACCGCAAGGACGCGCGCCCCGGCCGATCGCGCCGCCTCGATCGAGGACAGCGGGTCGTAGGCAGTCGCCGTCAGGTCGACGAGGGCGCCATCCGCACGGGCGAGCACCCTGTCGAGCTCTGCGGCAGTCCTCGCCGCCATCGGCTCGGCGCCCGCAGCCTGGACGGCCCGTGCCAGGCGGTCGGCCCAGATCAGGTCCTGGGCGAGGATGGCCACACGCGGCCGGCTCATCGGGCGCGCCAGCTCGCTCAGTCGAGCGACCGCGCCAGGTGGCGGAAGACGTCCTTGGCGGAGACGACGCCGGTCGGCGTCCCGTCCTCGACGATCGGGATGTGACGGAACCCGCCGACGGCCATCTTGTTGATCGCGACCGCGATCGTCTCGTCGTGGCGGAGGACGACCGGATCGTGGGTCATCAGCGCGCCGATCCGGCGGTCCTCGAGCCGGGTTCCGGCCACCTTCAGGACCGCGTCACGGTCCGTGAAGATGCCGACGAAGCGGCCGTCCTCCACGACCAGGACGCAGTCGATGCCCTTGTCGTGCATCCGCTGGATCGCCTCGTCGACGTCCGCCGACGCCTGGACGATCTCCGGCGACGCCACCCGGAGCGCGTCGAGGTGGGCGCCGAGCAGACGGCCGTGGAACTGCGTCGCCGGCTCCGGAACGTCACGTCCGGCGAGATCCGAGCCGCAGTTGTCGCAGACGTCGGAACCGAGAAGGTTCTCGAAGCCACAGGTCGGGCAGCGCACCGGACGGTCCTCCCCTCGCCTACTCCACGGTCCAGGTCTCGCCGCTGGCGAGGACCCTGGCGAGGTCACCCTCGCCCGTCGATGCGATCGCCGCGTCGATCTGCTGCTCGATCAGCTGGTCGTGGGTCGGCCGTGGCACGGCCCGGAAGACACCGACCGGGACCGGGAACTCCGGCCAGAACATCCGCGAGAGCATCAACGCAAGATACGGCTCGTCCGCTCGCTCGTCGTGGACGAGGAGGTCGCTCTCCGTGACGCCGTTCTCCCCGATCGTGACGACCTCCGGATGGAGGCCCCGGAGCCGGATCCCCTTGTCGCGGTCCTTGCCGAAGATCATCGGCTTGCCGTGCTCGAGGACGAGCATCCGGTCCTCGCGAACCTCCCGGTCGGTGAAGTCGCGCCACGCCCCGTCGTTGAAGATGTTGCAGTTCTGGAGGACCTCCACGAACGTCGAGCCGTGATGGAGCCCGGCCCGCTGGAGCGTCCCCTGGAGGTGCTCCGTGTGGGTGTCGACGCTCCGGGCGACGAACGAGGCCTCCGCAGCGAGCGCGACGGTGAGCGGCATGATCGGCGTGTCGACCGTGCCGGCCGGTGTCGACTTCGTCTTCTTGCCGAACTCCGACGTCGGTGACGCCTGGCCCTTCGTCAGCCCGTAGATCCGGTTGTTGAACATCACCATCGTGATGTCCACGTTCCGGCGCATCGAGTGGAGCACGTGGTTGCCACCGATCGACAGCGCGTCGCCGTCACCGGTGATCACCCAGACCATCAGCTCCGGCCGGGCGGCCTTCAACCCGGTCGCGAGCGTCGGCGCCCGGCCATGGATCGTGTGGAAGCCGTACGTGTTCATGTAATACGGCAGGCGACCGGAGCAGCCGATGCCGCTGATGAAGACGATGTTCTCCTTCGGCACGCCGAAGTCGGGCATCACCTTCTGCGTCTGCGCGAGGATCGAGTAGTCGCCGCAGCCGGGGCACCAGCGCACTTCTTCCTCAGAGACGAAGTCCTTACGTGTGAGGACCTTTATTACCTCGTCGCCTTGTGGCTTGGTAACCATGACTAAACTCCTCTAGTCGACCATCTCGAGGATCTTCTCCTCGACTTCGCGAATCGTGAAGGGGCGGCCGGTAATTCGGTGCAGACCCACGGCATCGACCAGGAACTGGCCGCGGATGAGCAGCAAAAGCTGGCCCATGTTGTTCTCCGGGATGAGCACCTTCTTGAAGCGCTTCAGCACGTCACCCAGGTTCTTGGGGAAGGGGTTGAGGTGCCGCAGGTGGACCTGGGACACGCTCTTGCCCTGGGCCCGCGCACGCTGTACGGCAGTGCGGGCCACGCCGAACGTGCTGCCCCAGCCCAGGACCAGCAGGTCGCCGCCCTCT
>JBPYEM010000232.1:0-4316 GCA_051985205.1 Candidatus Limnocylindrales bacterium
CGCGTGCCCGTTCGCGTCTGCCGGTTGGATCTGCGAGGTCCGCCACGTGTCACCGCCGTCCGCCGAAACGGAGACGGTGAGCGGCGCGATCTCCGTGCCGGGGTTGTGATGACCGTTGCTCCGGAACTCGGCGAAGCAGATGTAGGCCCGGCCGAAGAACGGGCTCGACGACGCGTTGTCGGCCCAGACCTGCTCCTTGTCGGTGAACGCGGTGTTGCTCTGCTGCTCCGTCACGACGACCGGCCGCTGCCAGTTCGCCTTGCTGAGGACGCGCGTCGGCGTCGGGTTGTCCAGGCGAGACACGGCGACCGCCTCCGCACCGCGCGGGATGCCGGACTTGCCGGGGAAGTTCGAGGTCAGATTGGCGTAATAGACGCGGGACCCGTGCGACCACGAAAACGTTCCGTTGACCTGTTGCGGGCCGATCGCCACAGCCGGGTCGCCATCGTCGAGGAGACCGGCCTCGTAATACCAGGGGATCCGCCCGATCGGGCCGAACGAGCCGGGGCAGTCCGTGGCGCTCCCACAGTTCCGTGCCTGCCAGCCGGTGTACGTCGGCTGGATCCAGCTGTGACCGCTGTCGAACGAGAAGTAGACCCCGCTGACGCCGATCCCCTGGGTGAAGTCGTCGCACGTCGCGGTCGTCGTCGCCACGTCCCGCGGGCACGCCTGCTGGTCGATGTAGTCGTTGGAGCCCGCGACGAGGACGTTCGGCGCGTGGGCGTCCATCGCGACCGCGGGCTCGTTCTGATGGCTTCGCGGGGCAATGGTGTCGGGGCTGCCGACACTCACTTCGGTCGTCGCGACCGAGCCGGCTGTCGTCGACCCCGCCGTGGCCATCGCGATGATGGCCGCGATCGCGAATGCCGTGCCGGCCGAACGACGGATGCTGCTGGGGTGCCGCTTCATGAGCGTTCCGCCTCCTTGTGGCGGGCCGCTCAGTCGGCTCCCGCCAACCCCGGTAACCACTCGTCCCCGTGCCCGCAGCATCCCACCGGGCTCCGCACGCCGCCAACGCGCTCGCGCGATCGCCCCGCAGGGTCGGTGCGCCCGCGCACCGGAGTTCGAGCCCTCGGCTGGCGTGGGGTGCTTCGTGGCGCCCCCGGACGGACTCGAACCGCCGACGCAGGCCTTAGGACGGCCTCGCTCTGTCCACTGAGCTACGGGGGCGCGCGCCGCTCATCGTACCGCCCGGCGCTCGCGGCCCCGATCGTGCCAACGATCGACGATGTCGTCGCGGTGGAGCGGGTCGTCCATCCACGCCGCATCGGGACCGGCCCGGGGTCGCTACCCGATCCCGACGTTGTTGATCCCGACCATCCGGTGATAGTGGGAGAACCACGTCTCCTGGTGGACGATCCGGCCGCTGGCGTCGCGGACGGTCCTCGTGACCCACACGTCCTTGCCATCGACGGGCCACTCCGTCCGCTCGCTGGTCCCCGTCGGCAGCGAAGCCGTCTCGACCGTCGTGTCGTAGCCCTTCACGACGTTCTTCACGATCGGCTTGCTGATCGTCGTGGTCCGGCCGGTGGGCACGGACCAGATCTCGTAGTGGACGTAGCCCGGCGATGCGAACCCGCGGATCAGCAGCGGGTACGGCGTGTCGTTCCGGAAGCGCATCGTCTGCGAGCCGGAGACGGTGGCGTCCAGCCCGAGCGGGTAGCGGGTGATGTAGTACCAGTGCGGCTGCCGCGCGTCGATCTCGTAGCCCGCCCGGAGCGCGGCGTTGAAGAGCGTCGTGGACGCCGCGCAGATGCCACCGGCGAGGGCCTTCCCCTCGACCGAGTGACCGCCGACGATCGCGCCACCGAGCCGGTAGCCGGTCCGGAAGCTGACCTCGCCGAGCGCCGCCCAGAAGTCGAAGACCTGGCCCGGCTGGACCACGGTCCCGTTCAACGTCCGGGTCGGCACCGTGATGTTCGCTCCGAAACCGTTGTGGGCCGAGACCTGGTAATGCGTCGTCCAGGCGCCGATCTTCACCATGAGCGGCGCCGCCTTCGTCACGTCCGACGTCTTCGTGTTCGGCAGGATCGCCGCGAGAGGCAGCGTGATCGCCGGCGTCGGCGTCCCCGCCGCCCGAGCCGCAAGGGCCCCCACGACCGCGTCCGTGGTCGCGTCGAGGTCGAGCTCGCGTCCGGCGCTGTCGGCGACTGCGCCGACGATGCGACCACGCTTGTCCTTGAGGAAGGCCGCATCTCGGACCGGCCGGACCAGCTTCTTCGCGATCCCGGCGAATGCGCCGGGGACCTGCGCACGATCGATCACGGGCTGGTAGACGCCGTCGACGACGCCGAACCCGATCCACGTCCGGATGCGACCCGCTTTGAGGATCCAGATCTGGGAACCGCTCTTCAGGCCCAGGTTGGTGGCCACCATCGCGTCAGCCGCGGCACGGGCTCGGTCCGCATCGGCCGTTGTCCGAGCGGGCGGTGTCGGGACGGCGCTCCCGGACACGACGGTCCCGGACGCCAGCCGCGGGTCCGCGAGGGCGGCCGTCAACGCGGCGATGGCGCTCGCCCGATCCAGTCGCCGACCGTCCATTCCGGCGACGGTGACGAAACCGCTCGCCGTCGACAGGGTGGCGGCATCGCGCGGAGCCAGGTCCATCCGGTCCGCCCAACCCGACACCTTCGCCGCGGCAACGGCCGGGTCGAACGTCAGACGCACGTCGATGGATCGCGGCTCGAAGCGTGTCCGGATCGCGGCGATCGTCTCGTCGAGCCACGAACCGCCGCGACCGACCGCCGCCGCCTGGTCCAGCATCGCGTCGACGTCGGCGTGGCGGCGGACGTCCGCGAACTCGATCGAGAGGGAGCCCATCCCGGTCGCGAGGACGACCGTGCCGGTACCCAGGTCCCGTAATCGGTCGGCCACCGCTGCGTGAGCCTCGTCCGGCGTCAGTCCGCCGACGTCCACGCCGCCCACCGAGATGCCCGGCAGGATCCGGCCGGCAAGGCTCGCGTGATAGGCGGCCAGACCACCGGCAACGGCGGCCGCACCCAGGAACACGGCCACGACGAAGAAGAGCAGCCGGCGACCGGGTCGCGGCACGCGGAGCGATCGCTGAACGGGGAGCGTCTCCTCCGAGACGGCCATCGCCTCCACCTCGCAATGACCACGGGAAGGCTCCCGTCGTGGCGCGCATCATCGGCGCACGAGACATCGGCGTCCAGTCTCGGATCGCGGCTGGGCGCCAGACCGGCTCCGGAACGGATCGAACCTAGAATGCAAGGCGCGATGGCGGCCTCTCCCCTCCCCGACGTGATCCTCTACACCCGCGATGGGTGCCACCTGTGTGAGGACGCGCGCGCCATCGTCCAGGGCGTGCTCGAGGACCGTGCCGCGCGTGGCCGTCCGTCCGGGCTGCTGCGCGAGCGGGACATCACGACGAACGAGGAATGGGAACGCCAGTTCTTCGCCACGATCCCGGTCGTCGAGATCCGTGGCCGACGCCTCGAGCTCGCGACCTCATCCGCCCGCCTTCGGCGGTTCCTCGACGAGGCGCTCGACGGTGCCCTGGTCTGATCGATGAACGGCGACAACCTCACGATCCTCGTCGCCGTCGCGGCCGGCCTGATCAGCTTCCTGAGTCCGTGCGTGCTGCCACTCGTGCCGGCCTACCTCGGTCAGCTCACCGCCGTCGCCGTCGCCGGCACCGCCGTTGGACCCGACGGCGCCGTGATCGCCCCGAGCCGCTGGATGGCGTTCCGCCACGCCCTCGCCTACGTCGCGGGCTTCGGTGCGGTGTTCACCCTCCTCGGCGTGACCGCGACCTTTGCCGCAGCGGGCCTGTCGCCGTGGATGTCGGTGCTGCGCCAGGTCGGTGGAGCGATCCTGATCCTGCTCGGGTTGAACCTCGCCGGCATCCTCCGGGTCCCCGCTCTGGAGCGGACGTGGCGACCGCTCGACGCCGGGGCGTCGGCGTCCCTCGCGACGTCGACCGGGTCGTTCGCGCTCGCGGCCCCCGGCGCCGGGACCGGGCCCTCATTCGCCGACCGGGTCGGCGGTCGTCTCGTCAGCCAGCGTGGCGGCTGGCTCGCCTCCTTCGGTCTCGGGGCGATCTTCGCGGTCGGCTGGACGCCCTGTATCGGGGTGATCCTGGGCGGGATCCTCACGATGGCGTCGACCAGCGGGACGGTTGCCCAGGGCGGCATCCTCCTGGTTGCCTACACGCTCGGTCTCGGGCTGCCGTTCCTCGCGATCGCCCTGGTCTACGACCGCGCTCCGGCGATCCTACGGCCCCTGGTCCGGCATGGCCGCATCGTCTCGATCGTGGGCGGACTCCTCGTCGTCGGTATTGGCGTCGCGATGCTCCT
>JBPYEM010000233.1:0-2073 GCA_051985205.1 Candidatus Limnocylindrales bacterium
CTGAGCTCGCCGGCTGACGCCGCTGGCGCTCACGCCGCCGCCGACGACTGTCGGGCGGCGCCCTGAGGTCGTCAGATCCAGTCGATCCGGTGGAGCACCCAGGCGGCCGCGACGGAGAGCAGGACGACGCCGAGGGTCACGATCCAGAAGCCGCCGGCCTCCGCCCCGCGGAACGCGTTGCCCGCCTCGCTCATCCCGAAGATGCCGGCGACCGCCCCGATGCCGGCCAGGATCACCGTCACGCCGGTCAGTCGCTTCATGATCCGCGACAGGTCGTTGTTCACGATCGAGACGTAGATGTCGAGCGTGCCCGCGACCAGGTCCCGGTCGTTGTCCAGCTCGTCCGTGACCCGGATCAGGTGGTCGTACACGTCGCGGAAATAGACGATGTGGCTGGGGTCGATCGCCGGGATCTCGCGGTTCGTCAGCTGGGCGAAGATCTCGCGCGCGGGAGACGTCGCCCGGCGCAACGCCGCGAGCTCGCGCTTCAACGCGAACAGCTTCTGGAGTGTCCACTCGGACGCGCGCTCCATCACCTGGTCCTGGAGGCCGTCGATGTCGTCGCCGATCCGGTCCAGGACCGGGAAGTACGCGTCGACGATCGTGTCGGACAGGGCGTAGAGCAGGTAGTCCGGACCCTTCTCGAGCGCGCGCTCGACGCCGAATCGGAGCGGCGCCGTCGTCCTCTCGCCGAGGGTGCCGTCGTGGACGCTGAGCAGGTACCGCTCGCCGAGGACGAAGTCGATCTCGGACGCCGTCGCCTCGCCCTCGTAGTGCAGCGCGAAGAGGACGACGTGGACGATGCCCTCGTCGAACGTCTCCACCTTGGAGCGTTCGTTGCGCTCAGCGATGTCCTCCGCGATCAGCGGGTGGAGGCCCAGTGCGTCGGCGACGATCCGGACCTCGTCGCGGCTCGGCGAGGCGAGGTCGATCCAGACGCGCGCCCCGTCGGAGCGGTACAGCTTCGCGAGGTCGCCGATCTCCGTCGTGGTCGTCGCCTTGCCGCCGGCGACGCGGACGATCCGGACCTCGCCCGGCTGGTCCGCACCGAGCTCCGCCGCGGGCGACCCCTTGCCGGCCGGCTCCCGGGCCGCGTGACGTCGACGCCCGACGGGGCGCGATGCCGGTCGCTCCCGATCAGAGTGCGAGCGTGCCTTGGAGCTCGTCGTGGCCATCGGCCCGGTCCGTGCCTCCGTCGTCGGCCGTCGCGGCGCCGTCGCCCGCGCGTGACCCGGCGACGAGTCTACGCGTCCGACCCCCGAGGGCGAGGCCGGCTGGGATCGCGACGATCGTCACGACGCCGGCGGCGAGGAACATCCCGACCAGGATCCCCGACGCCTCGTTTGCCGCCCACCGCTCCAATGCATCCACGACGAGGCCGTCGCGCAGCGGCCGGTCGCGCAGATCCGCAGGGACGACGGCCTTCCAGCCGTCCGGGTCCACCGCGAACAGCTGGTCATAGAGCCGGTCGATCTGGGTCGACCCGTACGCCGTCAGGATCGACACGCCGACCGCCATGCCGATCATCCGCGCGACGGTGACGATGGCGCTCGCCATGCCGAACGAGGCGCGGCCCGCGCTTTCGACCGCGGCAGTGCTCCGGGGCGTGACGGTCAGCCCGAACCCGAGCCCGAAGCCGCCGAGGACGACGGCGACGGTCGTGATGGGCACGGCCGGCGTCCACTGGGCCATCAGAACGAGCGCTCCTGCGCTGAGGAGCAGCCCGACCAGCGTGACGAGCCGCAACGACAGGACCCGGACGGCGAAGCCGCTCACGAGCGCCCCCAGGGCCGTGGCGGCAGCCAGCGATCCCAGGGCGAAGCGCTGGTCGTTCGGGCCCCCGTAGAGGACGCGGTCCACGAAGACGGCGCCGCCGATGATCGCCGTCGCGAAGGCGTAGCCCGTCAGCAGCGACACGAGCGCGGCCGAGGAGAAGGCGGCCGAACGGAAGAGGCGGGGATCGAGGAACGGGTCCGGGCGACGGATCCCGCGGACGACGGTGAGGACCGTCGCGACGATCGCGGCGGCGACGAGGCCCACCGCCACGACCACCGGGTCGACGCCACCGAGATC
>JBPYEM010000234.1:0-2567 GCA_051985205.1 Candidatus Limnocylindrales bacterium
GTGGGGGAAGCGGAGCGCGTGATCCGCGACGCCTTCGCCCCACGATCGATGACGACGTGGATTGCCGGCGGCGATCGGCCGGGACGGACGTCGGGCCGGTCCATCGGCTAGTCGATGATCTCGCGGATCTCGATGGCGCCGAACCGCGCGACCGGATGCCGAGCCGCGATGTCGATCGCGTCGTCTCGCGTCGCGCAGTCGATCAGGTCGAAACCGGCGATGTACTCGCCCGTCGTCGGGGCGAACGGACCGTCCGTCGCGACACGCTTGCCGTCACGAACGCGCACCGTCACGGCACTCTTCGGCCCTCGGACCGGGCCGCCGTCGCGGCGCTCGGCTGCCACGCTGTCGACCCAGGCATCGACCTCCTCTGCACCCTCGTCCGGCGTGATGGCCGGGTCGACGCAGATCAGGAACAGGAACTTCACGGCTTCTCCTCGTGTGCTTGGAGTGGTCACCCGATCGACGACGGCAGGCACGACGAATCGACATTTCGTGCACTGCTCCCCATCTCGACGGCAGAAACCGTCGGGACTCATCGGTCGCCGAGCGGATCGGGCGTCGCCTAGACGATCTGGCCGGCGACCTCATCCGGCAGCCAGAACCAGCGGAGGGTCTCGAAGTCGTCACCCACCGCGGCGATCGCGTCGGCAGCGGGTGGCGCGCCGAGGACGGTCGCGGGATCGGCAAGGATGCGTTCGGCATCGGCGAGATGGCCTTGCAGCGCGTCCTCGCCCAGCCGGTGGCGGTGCGCCGGATACGACAGGCCCTCGGCGGCCAGGACGACGTCCCGAAGCGAGAGCGGCGGCTCCGGCGAGCCGGCCGCGTGTCGCCACAGGCCGGTCGCCGGCTCGAACCGGTACCACGGCAGCAGCCGCCAGCCCGCGCGCGCCACGAGCTCCACGGATCGGACGACGTAGTCGAAGACCGCCTCGCTGATGAAGTAGTTGAAGTTGACCCGGATCCAGCCCGGCTTGATCCCCTCGCAGCCTCGGGCGATCTCCCGCTCGAACTGGTGGGAGGTCTCGATGTCGATGCCGAGCAGCCGGTGACCGTACGGTCCGGCGCACGAACAGCCGCCTCGCGACTGGATGCCGAAGAGGTCGTTCAGCACCGCGACGACGAAGTTGTGGTGGAGGTACCGACCGTCGTGGCGGATGACGAACGACACGATCGACAGCCGCGGCAGCGCCGGGTTGCCGAGGACCTGGATCTCGGGCACGTCCAGCCAGGACGCGATCGCCCGCTCGATGAAGTCCTCCTCGCGGCGGCGGATCGCCTCGACCCCGACGCCTTCCTTCAGCTTGAACACCAGTCCCGCCCGGATCGACTCGACGATCGCCGGCGTTCCACCCTCTTCGCGGTGCTCTGGATCGTCGAGATAGACGTGCTCCAGCGGGTTGACGTAGGCGACCGTCCCGCCGCCCGGTGACGTCGGGACGCGGTTGCGGAAGAGCTCCCGCCGCGCGACGAGCACGCCGGGCGTCCCCGGCCCACCGATGAACTTGTGGGGGCTGATGACGATCGCGTCCTTGAAGTCGAGCGTCTCCCGGTCGTCGGGAACGCCCTGGCTCGGACCCGTCGTCGGCGCCGGCCGGTGGGGCGTCATCTCGATCTCGACGTACGGCCCGGCCGCGGCGAAGTCCCAGAACGACAGCGCGCCGTGCTCGTGAAGCAGGACGGAGATCGCCCGCGTGTCGCTCAGGATGCCGGTGACGTTCGAGGCGGCGGAGAACGAGCCGATCTTCAGCGGTCGGTCCGCGTGCTCGCGGACAGCGGCCTCGAGACGGGCGAGGTCGATCCGACCGTCCTGGTCCTCGCCGATGGTGACGACGTCGGCGATCGACTCGCGCCACGGAAGCTCGTTCGAATGGTGCTCGTACGGGCCGATGAAGACCACGGGCCGCTGGTCCGGCGGGATGTGCGCACGCAGCCCGAACCGGTCGTCGAGACCGGCCGGGATCCGCAGCTCCAGGACGCCGACGAGGAGGTTGATCGCCCCCGTCATCCCCGCGCCGGTGAAGATCACCGCGTGCTCGGCCTTCGTCGCGCCGACCGCGTCGCGGATGATCGCCCGCGCGTCCTCGCGGAACCGTGTCGTCTGGAGACCGGTGCCACTCGACTCCGTGTGGGTGTTCGCGTAGAGCGGCAGCACGGCGTCGCGGATGTAGTCCTCGACGAACGTGAGGGCGCGGCCACTCGCCGTGTAGTCCGCATAGGTGACGCGCCGGACGCCGAACGGCCCGGCGACGGCCTCGTCGTCGCCGATCACGGATGCCCGGATCCGCTCGATCAGGGCATTGGCGTCCGGGCGGCCGTCGGCTTCGATACGGCCGTCGGCGTCGGTGCGGCCGTCGGCGTCGGTGCCGCCGTCGCCGTCCACCCCGGCGCCGGTGATGGATGGGTGATCGCTCACGGATCGCATCCTACGCGCCGCGGTCGTCGGGCTCGGGTTCGCGTACGCCCACCACGGTCCGAGAGGGCCGGTTCGGAACACGACGAGCGTTGACCCGTTACGGCCTACCCTTCCGTCATGCGGATCGCGACCTGGAACGTCAACTCCCTGA
>JBPYEM010000235.1:0-2219 GCA_051985205.1 Candidatus Limnocylindrales bacterium
TGCCGACCGCTGCCGACTCGATGAACGCTCAGCTGGTCAACCGGCCGATGAACGCCCGCCGATGACGACCTCCGATGAACGCCCGCCGATGACTCCGGAACGCTTCAACGCGGGCCCGCCGTCCGCCCCCGCGGAAGCCCGACCGGGTCCTGCTGCGGCGGAGCGGCCTCTGAACGAGGCGAGCCCGGCCGTCGGCGTGGATCCATCGCCCGCCACGCCGGATGCGACTTCGCGCGAAACTGCCTCCGACGCCGAAGTCGCCGAACGCGCCGGCCAGCATGTCGTCTTGCTCAGCGGCCTCTCGGGCGGCGGCAAGACCGCAGCCGCCAAGCTCTTCGAGGATCTCGGCTACACCGTCGTCGACAACCTCCCGGGCGAGCTTCTCCCGGAGCTCGCGGAGCTGGTCTCGGACGAACCCCAGCGGTTCGGACGGGTGGCGATCGTCCTGGACGTCCGATCCGGCGACGCGCCGATGGCCTTCGGAGCGATGCGCGGAGCGCTGGAGGGCCGGGGGATCCGACCGCAGGTGTTCTTCCTCGAGGCCCGCGACGAGGTCCTGATCCGCCGCTTCTCGGAAACCCGCCACCGCCATCCGCTCGCAGATCAGCGGGGGATTGCCAGCTCCATCGCGGCGGAACGCCGGCTGCTCGATCCCGTCCGCAGCGAAGCCGACGTCGTAATCGACACCAGCGACCTGTCGCTCCGTGAGCTCCGAGAGCGGATCTTTGCCCGGCTTGGCGAGACCTCGGATCCCACGAAACTCGCGATCCAGCTCATCAGCTTCGGCTTCAAGTACGGCGTCCCGCTCGAGGCGGACCTCGTGTTCGACGTCCGCTTCATGCAGAACCCGTACTACGTGGAGGAGCTCCGGCAGCTCTCGGGCATGACGGACGCGGTGCGATCGTTCGTCCTCGCCCAGCCCGTCGCGATCGAGTTCCTCCGCTACCTCAAGGAGTTCCTGGCGTTCGCGCTGCCGGCCTACGTGTCCGAGGGCAAGACCCGGCTCACGATCGCCCTCGGCTGCACGGGCGGCTACCACCGCTCGATCGCCCTGGCGGAGGAGCTCGCGATCTGGCTCCGGGAGCAGGATTTCGGCCCGGTGGCGGTGTTCCACCGCGAGCTCGACCGGGCATGACGACGCAGCGATGAACCTCCGTCGCTGGCTCGCGCCCGGGATCGGCGTGAAGCGCTGGCTGCTCCTGACCTTCGTCGGTTGCCTGGTCCTCGCCCTCGGCGTCGCCCACGTGATCCGACAGGCAACGCGCGACCTCGAGCCGGGCGCGCTGAACTCGCTCCTCGACACCATCACCTTCCAGTTCCTCCCGTATCCGGTCCGTGGCCTCCTCGTCGTGGTCGCCGGGCTGCTGCTGATGGGCTTCGGGGCGTACCGGACGATCCGTGCCCTGACGTCGCCGTTCATGCCGACGGCCGGCGGGCGCCTCGTCGAGCTGATCTACCAGCGGAAGTCGCTCGCGCGAGGACCGCGGATCGTCGTGATCGGCGGCGGCACGGGGCTGTCGACCCTGCTCCGCGGGCTGAAGGAACAGACCAGCAACCTCACCGCGATCGTCGCCGTCGCGGACGACGGCGGCTCGTCGGGCGTCCTCCGGGACCAGATGGCGATCCCACCGGTCGGCGACATCCGGCGCTGTCTGGCGGCGCTGGCCGACGACGAGACCCTCGTCGGCGAGGTCCTCGAGCATCGGTTCGCCGGCTCGCCGAGCGATCCGGCGCCGGAGGCGGGCGGGCCGCTGGGAGGCCACCCGGTCGGCAACATCCTGCTCGCCGCGATGACGCAGCTCGAGGGCGGCGATTTCGAAGAGGCGGTCCGCCTCGCAAACCGCGTCCTTGCGGTTCGCGGCCAGGTTCTGCCGGCGGCGGCGACGCCGCTGACGCCCCACGCCCGGCTCCACGACGGAACGGTCGTCGACGGCCAATCACTGATCACCAAGGCGCGAAGCATCGATCGAGCGTGGGTCACGCCGGCAGACGTACCGGCCTCGCCGGACGCGCTGGCGGCGATCGCGGATGCTGAGGTCATCGTCCTGGGGCCGGGGAGCGTCCACACCAGCCTCCTGCCCAGCCTGCTCTTGCCGGACATCCGGCACGCCGTGGCGGCCGCGCCCGCGCTCCGGATCTTCGTCTGCAACGTCGCAACGCAGCTCGGCGAGACGATGGGCATGGATCTCGCTCAGCACGTCGAGGCCTTGGTGGCCCAC
>JBPYEM010000236.1:0-3065 GCA_051985205.1 Candidatus Limnocylindrales bacterium
GACCGCCGGCGACCTGCGGCGTCAGGCTGATGACGCCGAGGGTCAGCGCAGCGATCAGGCCGATCCCGGACGACAGCCCGTCGAGGCCGTCGATGAAGTTGATCGCGTTCATCATCCCGGCGATCCAGAGGACCGTGAACGCGACGGCGACGATCCCGTCCAGCGCGACCCGACCGAAGGGCGTCGTGATGAAGTCGACGTTGATCCCGAGGGCGATCGCGAAGATCGCGAGCCCCAGCTGCCCCAAGAACTGCCACCGCGCCCGGAGGTCGAGCGCATCGTCGATGACGCCGAACGCCGCGGCCGCGATCCCGCCGAGGAACAGCCCGACCAGATCCGTCGCCTGGACGGTCGCGGGGATGGGCACGAACCGGTCGATCCCGTTGACCACCAGGGCGACGAGCGCGATCGCGACGAACGCCGTGACGACGGCCAGCCCACCGCCGCGCGGCACCGGCGACGTGTTGACCCGCCGCTGATTCGGCCGGTCGATCGCGTCGAAGCGGATCGCGATCCGCCGGATCGGCGGGGTCAGGGCGAACGACACCAGGGCCGCGATGACGAGGAAGACGACGAGGAAGGGAACGGCGCCGGCGGCGCTCGGGATGAACGTCACGCCGGCCGGTGGTCAGACCGGGCGATCGAGGCCAGGGACCGGGAACCGGCCGCAGATCGCGGCAACCCGCTCCGCCAGGGCGGCCTGGGCCCCGGCGTCGTCGCGGCGAGCGATCGCGTCGGCGATGATCGAGGCGATCTCGCGCATCTCGGCCGTCCCCATCCCCCGAGCTGTGGCGGCCGGTGTGCCGATCCGGATCCCGGACGACGTGTTCGGGGGCTGGCGGTCGAACGGGATCTGGTTCTTGTTCACCGTGATCCCGATGTCGTCGAGAAGCCGCTCGGCGTCCTTGCCGGTCACGCCCTGCGACATCACGTCGACCAGCATCAGGTGGTTGTCCGTGCCGCCGGACACGACGCGCAGGCCGCGCTCCGCCAGTGTCCCGGCGATCGTGGATGCGTTGTCGATCGTTCGCTGCTGATCCCGACGGAACTCCTCGCCCAACGCGAGCTGCAACGCGACGGCCTTGCCGGCGATCACGTGCATCAGCGGTCCGCCCTGGACGCCAGGGAAGACCGTCCGGTCGATCGTCGCCGCCAGGGCATGCTCGCCGGACGGCCCGGCCTTCACGTTCGGGAAGTCGGCGACATCGACCTCGCGCGGGAGATCGAAGCGGCTGAAGATCAACCCGCCGCGCGGACCTCGCAGCGTCTTGTGGGTCGTCGTCGTGACGATGTCGGCATGGGGGAACGGCGACGGATGGAGCCCGGCCGCCACAAGCCCGGCGATGTGGGCCATGTCGACGAACAGCAGCGCACCGACGCCGTGGGCGATCGCCGCCATCCGCTCGAAGTCGAAGATCCGGGGGTAGGCAGACGCCCCGGCCACGATCACCTTCGGCCGGACCTCCGCCGCCTGGATCTCGAGGGCGTCGTAGTCGATCCGCTCCGTGTCCTCTCGGACCCCGTAGGCATGGACCTCGTACAGCCGGCCCGAGAAGTTCAGCTTCATCCCATGGGTAAGATGCCCGCCCTGGTCGAGCTTCATCCCGAGGATCCGATCACCGGGCTCGATCACGCTGAAATAGGCGGCCATGTTCGCCTGGGCGCCGGAGTGCGGCTGGACGTTGACGTGATCGGCGCCCGGGAACAGCTGCAGGGCCCGGTCGCGGGCAAGGTTCTCGGCGACGTCGACGAACTCACAGCCGCCGTAGTAGCGCTTGCCCGGCAGCCCCTCGGCGTACTTGTTCGTGAGCCAGCTGCCCTGGGCCTCCATCACGGCAGCGGCGGTGTAGTTCTCGGACGCGATCAGCTCGATCTTGTCGTGCTGTCGGCGGCGCTCGGCCTCCATCGCCGCCCAGAGCTCGGGGTCGACCTGTGCGATCGGCGCGTCGGCGAGGCGAACCGAGTCCGTGATCCCCATCGCGCGCCTCCTCTGCGAGCTCTCCGGGCTCGACGACTCGCGGGCGCGCGCCAGACGGGCACAGCGGCCGCGGATGTCGGCACTATCGTGCCATGCCGGTCAGGCCCGGAGCACCTCCTCGATCGCCTCCGCCGGGATGGCGCCCTGGCGGAGGATCCGGGGCGGCTCGACGGAGCAGTCGACGACGGTCGATGCCGGCCCGCCCCGGGCACGACCGCCGTCGATGACGAGCCCGACCGCCTCGCCGAGCTGGTCGACGATGGCCGCGGCGGTCGGCGCCTCCGGTTCGCCGGACCGGTTCGCGGATGTCGTGGGCAGCGGCCCAACGGCTGCAGCGAGGGCGCGCGGGGCCGGATGGTCCGGGACTCGCAGGCCGATCGTCGGGGCGCCGCCGGTCAGGACCGGCGGCCAGGCCACGTCGGCTCGCTGTGGGACGACGACGGTGAGCCCGCCCGGCCAGAACGCCTCGGCAAGAGCCGCCGCCGACGCCGGCCACTCGGCGATCGTCGCCGCCTGCGCCGCGTCGGCGATCAGGAGGGCGATCCCGCGCTCCGGCGGGCGGTCCTTGGCGGCGAACAGGGATTCGATGCCGCCGGGCGTGTCGAGGGCGACGGCGATGCCATAGACCGTGTCGGTCGGGAGCGCAACGATCTCGCCATTGCGAAGGGCCCGGACCGCGTCGGCTCGGCCCGCGTCGTCGTCGCCGACGATCCGAGCCGTCACGCTGCGGATCCGAACGCCGCTCGGCGGTGCGCGGCCTCGCCGGCCAGTCGTTCGGCGTTCCGTGCCGCCGCGTCCGCGGAGACGAGGACGAGCGCCTCGATCAGCTGGGCCGTTCCCTCCGCGTCGAGCGGCGGCGCGACGTACCGCCCTGCCGCGAGGACCGGATCCGGGGCCGTCGGCATCGCCGCACCATGGCCGGCGCCGGCGATCATCTCGAGGTCGTCGAACTGGTCGCCGATCGCGACGACATGCGACAGCGGGACGCCCGCCCGGCGAGCCAGGTGCCGCACACCAATGAGCTTCGAGACGCCGGGCGCGAGGAACTCGAGGAACCGTGGGTGGCTGATCGTCACCTCCGCCCTTC
>JBPYEM010000237.1:0-5798 GCA_051985205.1 Candidatus Limnocylindrales bacterium
CGGAGCACCGCGTGGTCATCGAGCTGAGCGAACTCCAGCTGCCGACGCTGTCGCGGGGAACGACGGTCGCGGTCTACACGAACGTTACGTCCGACCATTTGGATCGCCACGGGACGGTGGAGCGGTACCGCGCCGTGAAGCGGCGGCTCGCGGAGCTCGTCGATCCGAACGGCGCGCTGATCCTCAACGACGACGACGCCGTGGTGGCGTCCTACGGCCAGTCCGCCCGCGCCCGCGTGATCCGCTACCGGGTCGGGCCGCCGCCCGAGGGTGGTGTCGGCGTCGTCGATGGTCGGATCGTCACGGCCGACGGTGTCGATGTCATGGCCGTCACCGAGCTGACGATCCCCGGCCGGCACAACGTCGCCAACGCGCTCGCGGCGGTCGCCACGGCCCGCTGGTTCGGGATCGCCGCCCCGGAGATCCGTCAGGCGGCGATGGCCTTCACCGGCGTCGAGCACCGGCTGGAGCCCGTCGCGATGATCGACGGTGTCCGATTCGTCAACGATTCCCAGGGAACGCAGCCGGATGCCGTGGTCGCCGCGCTCCGCGCCTTCGAACCGCCGATCGTCCTCATCGCGGGCGGCCGCGACAAGGACATCGACCTGTCGGCGCTCCCGCCCGTCGTCGCGGAGCGAGCCGTCGCCGCGGTCCTGATCGGCGAGAGCGGGCCGACCCTCGAGCGACTGTTCCGGGCCGCCGGCCTCGCCCGGACCGTTCGTGCCACGACGCTGGACGAGGCCGTCCGCAGCGCCGACCAGATCGCCCGTGAGGCGGCCGCGGAGCCGGGCGGCGGAACGCCCGCCACGGTCCTGTTGAGCCCGGCTGCCGCGAGCTTCGACATGTTCGCCGACTACGCCGAGCGCGGCCGAGCATTCAAGAAGGCGGTCGCCGCGATCGCATCCGAGCATGAGCAGGGGAGGGACGGATGACCGACGCGCTCCGCCCGAGATCGAGGCTCGACCTCGGCCGCCCGATCGACGGACCGGTCCCCTCCGGTCGCCGACGCTCCGCTGACGGCGAGCGAGCCGGCGATGCCGCCGCTGCCGCCCGGACGCCCGCCCGGCAGCGGGCGACGGCTCTCCGACGGGAGCGGCACCAGGCGGACTACGCGATCCTGGTGATCGTCGTCGCCCTGACCGCGGCCGGGCTGCTGATGGTCTACTCGAGCTCGGCGATGAAGGCCTACCTCGCCTCGGACGACACGCTCGCCGTCGTCGGCCCGCAGATCGGCTGGGCGGCGCTCGGCATGGTCGCGCTGGGGCTGATGATGCGGATCGACTACCGCTGGCTGCGGTTCGTGTCGGTGCCGTTCTACGCCCTCGCCTTCGGCCTCCTCGTCCTCGTGTTCGTCCCGAGCCTGAACGTCGTCGTCGGCGGCTCCGCCCGGTTCCTGAAGCTGCCGCTCCTGCCGGCGGTCCACCCTGCGGAGATCGCGAAGCTCGCGCTCATCATCTATCTCTCGCACTGGGCGGCGAAACGCGGGGCGCGGATCAAGGGCTTCTGGTCCGGGACGATCCCGTTCCTGATCATCCTCGCCCCGATCGTCGCGCTGGTCTTCAAGGAGCCGGACCTCGGCACGACGATGGTCATCGCCCTCACGGGCCTGACGATGTTCTTCCTCGCCGGCGGCCGGATGATCCACCTCGCAGCCATCGGGTTCGCGGCATTCTGTGCCGTGGTCGGCGTCGGGCTGCGGGCGTACCAGCTGACGCGGATCCGGACGTGGCTCGATCCGTGGTCGGACCCGATCGGGACCGGCTTCCACACCATCCAGGGACTGCTCGCGCTGGGGCTCGGCGGGATCCTCGGGGCCGGGCTCGGCGAGAGCCGGCTGGCCGGTGGGCTCTTCCTGCCGAATGCCAGCAACGACTACATCTTCGCGATCATCGGCGAGGAGTTCGGCCTGATCGGGGCGGGCCTGGTGATCGTCCTGTTCGTCGCCCTGGCCTACTCTGGGATCCGCGTGTCGCTCGCGGCTCCGGACACGTTCGGGGCGCTGCTGGCGGCGGGGATCACGGCCTGGCTCTGCATCCAGGCCTTCATCAACATCGGCGTCGTCGTCGCGCTCATCCCGGTGACCGGCATCACCCTGCCGTTCATCAGCGCGGGCGGCTCGTCGCTCACCATCAGCCTCGCCGCGGTCGGCATCCTCCTGTCGATCTCGCGCGAGACCGTGGAACGAGGAACCTGGAACGATGCGGCTGCTGATCGCCGGGGGCGGGACGGGCGGGCATATCTACCCGGCACTCGCCGTGGCCCGGTCGCTCCGCGACGGGCTCGATCGCCCGAGCGCGCCTGACCTCGTCTGGGTCGGCGGCCATCGCGGACTCGAGGCGGCGCTCGTCGGCGACGCCGGGATCCGTTGCCGGCGGCTGTTCCTGCGCTCGCTTCGCACGGTCGACCTGTCCGTGCACGCCGTCCTCGATCCGCTACGGCTCGGCGCCTCGGTGCCGCAGGCGGCGGCGATCCTCGCGGCCGAGCGGCCGGCCGCGATCTTCACGACCGGCGGCTACGTCGCGGTTCCGATCCTGATGGCCGCCGCACCGCTTCGGATCCCGGTCGTGATGTGGGAGGGCAATGCCATCCCCGGCCGCGCGGTGCGGGCGACGGCGCGTCTCGCCGACGCGATCGCGGTGTCGTATGAGGCGGCCGGTCGGGCCCTCGCCGGCGCCCACGTGCCGACGTATGTCACGGGCACGCCGATCCGCGACGTGACGGCCATCGGGCGCGCGGAGGCGCGGCGCCGTCTGGGCCTCCCCGCGGACGCGCCGACGATGCTGATCTTCGGCGGCTCCCAGGCCGTCCGTCGATTCAACGCCGCCGTTGCGACGGCCCTGCCGAGACTCGTCGCGCGGGTCCACGTCCTCCACGTCACGGGCGAGAGCGCCTATGGGGCCGCGCTCGCCGAGCGCGAGACGCTGCCGTCCGACCTTCGCTCCCGATACCGCCCATCGCCGTTCCTCCGTGACGACATGCTCGCCGCGCTCGTGGCGACGGACCTCGTCGTGGGTCGGGCCGGCTCGTCGACCCTTGCCGAGGTCACGGCGCTCGGCATCCCGTCGGTGCTCGTGCCCTACCCACACGCCGGGGCCCACCAGGGCGCGAACGCCGCGACCCTGGCGGAAGCGGGCGCCGCGCGCGTCATCGCGGACGAGGACTTCGACGCGGATGCGCTCGTCGCCGCGAGCGAGCTCCTCTTCGACGAGGCCGCGCGGGCGGCGATGGCGACCGCCGCGCGCTCGCTCGGGCGACCGCGGGCGGCCGACGCGGTGGCGCGCCTCGTTCTGGCGCTTGCCGCGCGGGCTGCCCTGCCATCCGTGGAGGCGATCGAGGCGCTGGCGAGGGGAGTGCCGGCGTGACCGAGGCGCCGGCGACGCCGCCGCTCGACCCCGTCGCTCTGGGAACCGCGATCCAGCGGCGGATCGGCGTCAAGACGTCGCGCGACGAGCCGTTGGCCCGGTTCACGACGATGCGCGTCGGCGGCCCGGCCGACGTGTTCGCGACGGTCCACAACGTCCACGAGCTGCGGGCCATCGTCCGGTTCGCGCGTGGTCGCGGCCTGCCGCTGACGATCCTCGGCCGAGGCAGTGACGTGGTGATCGCCGACGCCGGAATCCGGGGCCTCGTCGTCCAGAACCGGGCGGAGGGCTCGCGGATCGACGGGAACCGGTACGTCGCCGAATCCGGCGTGCCGATGGCCCGCGCGGCGACCGAGACGCAGAAGGCGGGCCTGACCGGCCTGGAGTTCGGCCTCGCGATCCCGGGCACCGTCGGTGGCGCGGTCTGGGCGAACGCCGGGGCCCACGAGAGCGACGTCGCCGCGATCCTCGATTCGGCGCGGCTGCTGCTCGCGGACGGCACCGAAGCGCTCGTCCCGGCCGCGGACCTCGACTTCCGCTATCGCGACAGCCGTCTGAAGCATCGACCCGACGAGGTCGTCCTCGAGGCGACCTTCAACCTCGCGGCGGCCGAGCCGGACGTGATCGCCGCCCGACTGGACGAGATCCGCCGCTGGCGCCGCGAACATCAACCCCTCGGCATCCCGTCCGCCGGCTCGACGTTCCGCAATCCGCCCGACGATTCCGCCGGCCGGCTGATCGATTCGATCGGCTGGAAGGGTCGGACCCATGGCGGCGCGGCCGTTTCCGAGAAGCACGCGAACTTCGTCGTGAACGATCGGAAGGGTTCGGCCGGCGATGTCCGCGCCCTGATCGATGCGGTTCGAAAGGCCGTTCGGGACGCGACCGGCGTCGATCTGCAGGAAGAGGTCGTCTTCCTGGGCGACTGGGAGGAGACGCCATGACCGCGCCTGGCCCGTCGTCGACCGGGTCCCGGAGCCACCCGCCGATCGTCGTTCTCATCGGCGGTCCCTCCGCCGAGCACGACGTGTCCATCGTGTCCGGGACGGCGATCGCCGACGCCCTCCGCGAGCGGGGCGATGACGTCCGCGAGGTGCTCATCGATCTCGCCGGGGACTGGTGGTGGTTGCCCCCGGACCATCGCCGCGGCGATCGGCCGGCGGCGGCCTACGACGATCCGCCGGGCGTCGGCGGGGAGGGACCCCTGACCGTCGGAGCCGCCATCGACCGGCTGGCGAACGCCGAGCCGCGTCCGCTCGTCTTCATCGGCCTCCATGGGCCGTTCGGCGAGGACGGGACGGTCCAGGCACTGCTCGAGGCGGCCGATCTCGCCTACACCGGCTCCGGCGTCACCGCCTCGGCGCTGGGCATGGACAAGGCCGTGTTCAAGCGGCTGATGCGGGGGATCGGGCTGCCGGTCGTCGACTGGATCGAGATCCGGGCCGCTCGCTGGCGCGCGGACCGGGCGGCCGTCCTCAGGGAGCTCGAGGCGTTCGCGGCCGGGACGGGCAACGGCCGGCTGATGGTCAAACCCTCGAACCTGGGCTCGTCGGTCGGGATCACGCTCGTCCATGACCCGTCGGAGCTGCCGGCTGCGCTCGACGAAGCGTTCCGCCACGACGACGTCGCCCTCGCCGAGACCTACCTCGCCGGCGCCCGCGACCTCGAGGTCAGCGTGATCGGCAATGACCACGCTCGCCTGGAGCTCTTCGGACCGGGCGAGATCCTGGCGGGTCACGAGTTCTACGACTACGCCGCCAAGTACACGCCCGGGCTGTCCGAGACGTCGACGCAGGCCGAGATCCCCACGGCGATGCGGGCGGCGATCCTCAAGATCAGCCGCGATGCGTACCGGGCGATCGGCGCCGAGGGCTTCGCCAGGGTCGACTTCCTCGTCCGTGGTGATGACGTCTTCGTGAGCGAGATCAACACGATCCCGGGCTTCACGCCGATCAGCCTCTTCCCGACGATGCCAGCGGCCGGCGACTACACCTTCGGCGACGTCTGTGCGAAGGCGGTCGACCTCGCCCTCGAGCGGCACGCGACCCGCGCGCGACGCCGGCTGACCGCCGCCGACCTCCCCCGGTGATCGCGAGTCCGGCTGGGTGACGGGCCGAGGAACGCGCTACCGGACGGCCGCCGGCACGCCGCGTCGACGACCGCGCGTTCGTCGGGCGTCGGCTCGGCTGTCACCGATCCGGGCCGGTGCGATGCTCGCGATGCTCATCGCGGCGGGGGCCGTCTACGGCGCCGCGGGGACACCGGCATTCGGGTTCGAGCGGCTCGAGGTCGCGGGAAACGCGGTCACGGCGACCGCGGCCGTGGATCAGCAGCTTGGCGTCGCCCACGGCACGAACCTCGTCTCGCTCACGACGGCGCCGATCGTCGACCGGCTCCGCCAGATTCCGGCCGTGGCCGACGCGACGGTGACCGTCC
>JBPYEM010000238.1:0-6496 GCA_051985205.1 Candidatus Limnocylindrales bacterium
CACGCGTCGTTCGCCTAGCGCGGACCGGGCAACGGGCCAACCGCCCTGGGTCCCGGTCAGCGCTTGCCTCGAGGTTCCATGGTCCCGGCGGCCTCACGATGCGGTGGGGTCGACCGGGACCTCCGCGGTTCCACCGGCCTGATGGCTCGACCGGGACGTCCGCGTTTCGATCGCCCCGCTCGGCGTCGTCGTCGGGCGCCACCGCGGGCGTGGTCGCGGGATCAAGGCCCCGAGGAATCCGCTACGTCGATTGACCCGCCGGCGCGTCCGCCCAACGACGGAGCCACGCGCGGCCGCACGGCGATGTCCTGGTCGATCCCGTCAGCGCAGGATCGGTCCATGCCCGACAGTCAGTCGGGTCGACGACCTGGAGCCCACGAAGATGCGGACGATCCGGCTCTGCACCACCCCGACCCGCCGCCCGTCGACGCTGCTCGGTGCCATCGCTCGATCCGCCGCGGAGCTGGAGCGAACCGGTCGATCCGCGCGCTCGGTCCGCGTCCCGACCGTTCGCGGCGCGTTCGCCTGACCCGGACATGACTCGAGGGCGCCCGCTCGGCGGACGCCCTCGAGGAGCAGCGCTGCCCGATCCCGCGGTCAGCCGCGCCAGGTGGCGGCGGTGATGTTCGGATAGCCGATGATCGATCGGTAGTAGTGGGCCGGGGCGCTCGGATCGACGACGGCCCATCGTCCGGCAGTGCGGGACGACACGAACGCGAAGCTGTACGAGATCTTGCGAGCCGGGTCCGACCAGAAGATCTCCTTCATCGTCTTCGACGTCCGGAAGAGGCCGTAGAGGATGTACGAGGCGCTGTTGATCCCCTCGGCGAACACGTTCGCGGCGCCCGTCCGGAGGAAGCCGGCCCCGAAGTTGTCGATCCGCTGGATCGCGACGGACTTCGTCGGATAGCCGGCACCCCACTCGGAGTTGCCCGACGCGTAGCAGAGCCGGTTGAGGATCACGACGCTGTTCGGGGCGAAGTGGAGATAGGTCCGGACGTAGTACTCGCCGTAGTAGGTGTGGGTCGTGCAGCCGTCGCAGCTGTTCAGCCCGAGCCCGTCCTTTGTGTAGACCGTGAAGGGGGCGTACGGACTCGGCCAGCCGTTCCCGTGGCCGAGATAGATGAACAGGTTCGCGCCCTGCGACAGGCTCTGCACCCGCGCCCACGTCGCGTGCGGGCTGTAGATCTCGTAGACGGTTGCGCCGTACGAGCGTGCCTGCGCGGCGAGGAGCTTCGCATTGGCGATGTAGTTCGCCGTGTTCGCCTCGACCGGGCCGACGACGATGACGACCTTCTTGCCGGCCGCCGCGGCGATGTGCGGCTGGGCGGCGAGCCCACCGACGGCAAGGACCGCTGCAAGCGCGGCCATCGCGGCCAGGCGGATGGATCGACGAGACGCCCGCTGGGCGCCGCTTTGGGTAACCGGCAACGCTCTTGCCTCCTCTCTGCCGGAACACCGTGCAGGGGCACGGTGACGGTGAGCTTTGCCGCCGGAAGGCAGGAGCGCGCGCAGGAATGCGCAGACGCGGTTCGCGGGGATGGGGGGCGATCGGGGTGAGCTCCGACCGATGGCGGGCCGACGAGATGGCACGAGGCGGCGCCGGCGAGGCTGACGACAGGGTCCTGCCGTGGGGGGCGGCGGTCTTCGATTGAGCCTGTCTGTCGAGGGGTGGAGAAGCCTGGGGGCCTTGCAAAAGTATGCCAGCGGACCGGCCGAACCGCGTCACCCATTTGCACCATCCGCGACCGGCCCGATCGACGGGCTTGTCACGATCGACCGGTGCGGCCGGGCCACGCGGCGACGTCGCGATCACGGGGCGGGCCCGGACGAGCTCGCGTCGGTCAGTCGTGACGAGCGATCGACGCGACGACGGCGTCCGTCAGCCGGACGAGGTCCACGGGTGCCAGCTCGACCTGGAGACCGCGACGACCGGCGGAGACCAGGATCGTCGGGAGGTCGAGCGCCGCCGCATCGACCACCGTCGGGAGTCGGCGGCGCTGGCCGAGCGGGCTGATGCCGCCTCGCACGTACCCCGTCGCGCGCTCGGCCTCGGCCGGATCGGCCATCGCCGACCGTCGTCCGCCCGCCGCCGCGGCCAGCGCCTTGACGTCCAGCTCGCTCGCGACGGGAACGATCGCGACCACGAGTCGTTCGTCGTCGACGCGGGCGACGAGCGTCTTGTGGACGCGTGCCGGATCCGCACCGAGCGCCGCGGCCGCGTCGTCGCCCCAGGAGATGTGACGGCGTCGGTCCGTGCCGGGCGGCTCGTGGGGCTCGTATTCGTGGAGCCGATAGGCCACCCCGGCCCGACGCAGGACCTCGAGCGCGCGGGTTCCGGCGGCCATCGTCCCGATCGTAGCGGTCGGAGCGATCGTCATCCGGTATGCTCCGAGGCGAAGCCAGCGCCGCACCGCGTCGTTTGAACGACGTCGAGGGAGGCGAGCGCGGCAAGCAACAACCGCCGCACGCATGCCCGCCGCCCACGGGCGCAGCCAGGAGCCAGATGACCTTCGATACGCTCGGCCTGTCCGCCGACCTCGTCCGGACCGTCGACGAGGAGGGCTACGAACGCCCGACGCCGGTCCAGGCGAAGGCGATCCCCCTCGTCCTCGAGGGCCGGGACGTCCTTGCCGCAGCGCAGACCGGAACCGGCAAGACCGCCGCCTTCACGCTGCCGATCCTCGATCGTCTCCGGCAGCACGCCAACACGTCCTTCTCGCCGGCTCGCCACCCGGTTCGGTGCCTGATCCTGGTCCCCACCCGGGAGCTCGCGATGCAGGTCGACGAAAGCGTCCGCACGTACGGCCGAACGGTCCCGCTTCGGTCGACCGTCGTCTATGGCGGCGTCCCGATGGAGCCGCAGATCAAGGCCCTTCGGGACGGTGTCGAGATCCTCGTCGCGACGCCCGGGCGGCTTCTGGACCTCGTCGGCCAGCGGGTCGCGAACCTCGGGCAGGTGGAGGTCCTCGTCCTCGACGAGGCGGACCGGATGCTCGACATGGGCTTTCTGCCGGACATCCAGCGGATCATCGCCCTCCTGCCGAGCCGTCGCCAGAACCTGATGTTCTCGGCCACGTTCTCGGACGAAATCCGGCGGCTCTCGAGGACGATCCTTCGCGATCCGGTGGAGGTCGAGGTGGCGCCGCGGAACACGGCCGCGGAGGCCGTCGACCAGCTCGTCTACCCGGTCGATCGCGACCGGAAGGAGGAGCTCCTCGCCCACCTGATCCGGAAGTACGACTGGCAACAGGTGCTCGTCTTCACGCGAACGAAGATCGGGGCGACGAGGCTCGCGACGTGGCTCGATCGGCGCGGGCTGAACGCCGTCGCGATCCACAGCGATCGGACGCAGCCCGAGCGGACGCGGGCGCTCGAGGGCTTCAAGACGGGTGACGTCCGGGTCCTGGTGGCGACCGACGTGGCCGCCCGGGGGCTCGACATCGAGGACCTGCCGCACGTCGTGAACTTCGAGCTGCCGTGGAACCCGCAGGACTACATCCACCGGATCGGCCGGACCGGCCGCGCGGGCGCGACCGGCGAGGCGATCAGCCTGGTCTGCATCGACGAGACGGATCTGCTGCGCGGCGTGCAGCGCCTCCTTCGGCGAGCCATCCCATGGACCGTCGAGGACGGCTTCATTCCCGATCGGAACGTCGAGCCGCGACCGCTCCGCGCCGGCTTCGACGACGGCGGCTCCGGCCGTGGCCGTGGTGACGGCCGCCCTCCGCGACCGGGCCACCATCCGCACCGGAAGCCCGTGCAGTACCGCGCCGGCGCGGGTCGCGACTGACCCGATCGATCAGGCCGTCGGCGTCCCCGATGGCTGGGCCCGGAGCTCGGCGCTCGGCGGCCCGACGGACTCCCTGACGGGAACCGCGGCACCCGGAAAGAAGAACCCGAGCATCAGGTCGGCGTCGACGCGATCCACGACATAGCGGTTCACGAGCGCCGTCGGGCGATCCAGTCCGGCCCCGTCGGCGTCGTCGAGCATCCCGATCGTCACGTCCCGCAGCTGGACGAACTCGCCGGTCGGGCGGGCGAGGGCGCGACCCGGGTCGAAGCCGGGCATCGTCGGCATCTGACCGGCAACGCGATAGGGACCCACCTCGAGCCGGATGTCGTGCCACTGGGCGTGGACGGGGACGTCGTCGGCCTCATCGGATGTCACGAGCTGGATGTCGTCCGGGGCAAGGGTGACGTCGCCGGCCGCGCGCGGCGGGGAGTCGTCCAGGGCGTGCCAGGTCGCGCCTTCGACCGTGACGGGTGTGCCGGTCTCCAGGAGGTCACGGAGGTGTCCCGAGCGCGCAATCACGCCGACAGCGATCCCCCCGGCGGCGAAGATCTCGACGCGGATCGGCATGACGCTCCCCCGAGCAGGCCCCGAGTCTGCGCGCGGCCCGGCTGGGTCGCATCGCCTGACGGTACCGCCGCGCCTGGGTCGATCGTCCTGTCAGCGAGCGCGACCCCGGTATGGGAGGGAACGGACCGACGGCACGCGCGACGGCCGGAGACCGACGCGCCGGATCTGCCCCGCGAACCTGGCAGCATCGCGCGGCGCCGCGGCGCGGTGGTCGTTGTTGAAGTAGACGTAGACGTCCTCGCTCGCCGACCAGCAGCCGGCCAGCCGTGTCGCCCACGAGGCGAGCGCGGTGTCGCCATACGCCGGACGGGGCCGGGCGCGCCCCTGGTGGAAGCGCAGATACGACCAGTTCGTCGTCCGCCAGATCGGCCCGAGCACCCCGCGGCGATCGGCGAGGCAGAGCGCCGCTTCGTGATCGACGAGCACTCGCCGGATCTCGTCCGTGAACCAGCTCGAGTGGCGGAACTCGACCGCGACCCGCACCTCCGGCGGGAACTGGTCGAGTGTCCGGGCGAGCCGGTCCCGATCGATCCGGAGTTGGGGCGGCAGCTGGATCAGGGCCGGACCGAGCTTCGAGCCGAGACCGCGGGCCCGCTCCAGGAAGCGCTGGACCGGCTCCTCCGGCTCGAGCAGGCGGAGGACGTGGGTCAGGTAGCGGCTGACCTTGACGGCCATCACGAAGTCGTCCGGGGTGCGCTCGGCCCAGGCCTCGAAGGTCCGGCGCTCCGGTAGCCGATAGAACGCCGCGTTGGACTCGACCGTCGCGAAGCGGGCGGCATACGACTCCAGCCAGGCGCGCTGGGCCAGCTTCGACGGGTAGACCGGCCCCCGCCAGTCCTCGTACTGCCAGCCCGAGGTGCCGATCCAGACGGTCAGCGGTCGACGGCCCGCAGCAGCTGCGCCTGGTTCATCTTCGAGCGACCCTTGATCCCCTTCTCCCGGGCCTCGTTCCGGAGCTGGTCGTAGGTCCGGCCGCCGGAACCGCGATGCGAGCGCAGGCCGCCGCGGCGGGACGAGGACATGTCGTCGATCGACGAGCGGCTGACCTCCCGGGCCTCGCCGGCCCGAGCGCGATCCTTGTTCACCGTCCGCGCGGCGATCTCCTCGGCCTTGGCCTCGTCCGTGCCGCGGTCGAGAAGACTCTTCTTGATGTGCTCGTACTCGCGGTCGCGCTTCGGCGACCATGCCGCCTGGGGCATTGCCTGGTCCTCCCTGGGGGCCTGCCCGATCGTCGCCGGACGGGAGCCGTGGCTGGTGAACGCCTCGTCGGCCGGGCGTTACAGCGTCGTGCCGGTTCTGCTCGAGAGGATGGCGCGATGGCCGAGCGGCGTTGAGTCGGCCGAGCGCGGGCCGATCAGCCGCCGGACGCCGAAGCCGTGGGGACGCCGGAGGGGGACGACCCTGGGCCGACCGACGACGGGATCCCGACGGACGACGACGGCGACGGCGAGGGTGACGCCGGCGGTGGCTCGACGATCGCGAGCAGGGACCGCAGGATCGTCGCCGGATCGGCGCGGCTCTGATTCGTCAGGACGGCGATCGTGTAGCCCTCGATCGGGAAGTGGCGGACCACGCCCCGCGAGCCAAGCAGCCGGCCGCTGTGGCCGAGGCTCGCGTGGCCGTCGATCGACAAGGCCTGAACGCCGTAGCCATAGGCAACGCCGCGGACATAGCCGACGGTCTTCGTGAAGTCGCTCAGCAGGAGTCCCGTGCCGGCCGGTCCGAGGACGTCGCCCCCGTACAGCGCGCGGGCCCAGCGCGCGACGTCCGCGCTCGTCGCCGCGATCGAACCGGCACCGCCGGCCGCGGTGATGACGGACCGGAAGGGCATGACGCCGGTCCCGTCGGCGAGGTCGACCGGCTTCGCCGTCGGCTTGGTGCCGGTCAGGCGATAGGCATGGGCCATCGTCTCCCGTGGCGTTTCGACCGCCTGATACCACGTCCCCGCGAGACCGAGCGGGTCGAGGAAGCGGTCGCGGATCTCCGTCGCGAGCGGTCGACCGGTGATCCGCTCCGCGATCAGACCGAGGAGCAGGTAGTTCGTATTCGCGTAGTGCCACGCGACGCCCGGCTTCGACAGCGGCTTGGCGACGTATCGCAACGCGTCGGCAGCGGTCCAGACCCGGGTCGGCG
>JBPYEM010000239.1:0-5280 GCA_051985205.1 Candidatus Limnocylindrales bacterium
CGCCGACCATCGCGTTCTGGACCGCGTTCGCGACGATCAGGAGGACGACGAGGTTCGTCGTCGAGAGCTGTCCTGCGGCCCGCTTGCCGACGATCCGGAAGCCGATCACGAGGACGACGTAGACGATCGCCGTCCGCGCGGCGACGCTGAACAGGTCCGATCCGAGATCCGGGATCGTCACGGAGACGATGCTAGCCGACCGAATTCGGGACGGCTTGCTGATGGATACGGGTCGGCCGATCGCCGGCGCCGCCGAGCCCCTGGCGCAGTGGGGCGGCGGCCCAGCCGTCGCCGCCGCTACCATCGCGACGTGCCGGCCACCACCGCCCTCCGCGCGGCGCCCGAGCGGGCGCTGCGGTCCTCATTGCTGTGGCTGTCGCGCCGGCGATCGCTCGGCCGGCTGGCGACGCGGCTGCCGATCACCAGGTCCATGGTCGCCCGCTTCGTCGCCGGCGAGACGCTCGGCGAGGCGCTCGTGGCCCTCGAGCGGCTGCATGCCGCCGGCTTCCGGACAACGGTCGACGTCCTCGGCGAGGCGGTGACGTCCGCCGCGGATGTGCGGGCGGCCGCCGACGCCTACCTCGAGACGCTCGACGCGCTGGCGGCGGGCGGCCTCGACCGGAACGTCAGCGTGAAGCTCAGCCAGATGGGACTCGAGATCGATCCGGCCGGATGTCGGGACAACGTCCGCCGGATCCTCGAGCGCGCCGCCGAGCAGGGCGCCTTCGTCCGGATCGACATGGAGGACCACACCGCCACCGACGCCACCCTGGAGCTCTGGCGGGAGCTGCGGCCCGTGAACGCCGGACGCGGCGATTCGGGCGTCGTGATCCAGGCAGCGCTCCGCCGCAGCCCGGCCGACATCGAGGCGCTCATCGCCGAACGTGCTCGCGTCCGGCTGTGCAAGGGCGCCTACGTCGAGCCGGCGTCGGTCGCCTATCCGGACAAGGCGGACGTCGACGGCGCGTACGCGACGCTCATGGAACGGCTCCTCGTCGACGGCACGTTCCCCGGGATCGCCACGCACGACGAGCGGTTGATCGCGCGAGCTGTCGCCTTCACCCGGGAGCGCGACATCCCGCCCGACCGGTTCGAGTTCCAGATGCTGTATGGCGTCCGCCGGGATGTGCAGGAACGCCTCGTTCGGGCCGGGTTCGGCGTCCGCGTCTACGTGCCGTACGGCACGCAGTGGTACCCGTACTTCATGCGGCGGCTGGCGGAGCGGCCGGCGAACGTCGCCTTCGTCCTGCGGAACGTCCTCCGCGAACGCCGGCCCGGGCCGGCCGAGTCGCCGCCCGCGGACCGCTGATCAGCGGGCGACTCGACCCGCGGCGACGAACGACGACCGGGAATCGAAGAGCCGCCCGTGGAGGACGGGCGGCTCTCGGTGCGCCGAGGCGCGGATGGCGGTCGGAGGCCCGCCAGATGAGTCCGAGTCGCGAGGACGGTATGGGTTCAGCGCCAGCGCAGACCAGCTTCGAGAACGAGCGCGGAGCTGGCGAGCGCGGACAGGACCATGAGGACCCTGAACCCCTGCGACTTGACCTTCTGCATGAACGACGGTCCCTCCTTCGCGCCGGGATCTGGGATTGCGCGGACACCGACCGTACGGTCGTGGGCCCGGGACCGGGAATAGCCAATCCGTACCAGGACCCCCTCGCCGGAAGTCCCGTTCGTGCGTGCGGGTGGGGCGTACCGGCACCACGAATGTGCGCGCGTGCGCCGCGGCGGCCGGGGCGAGGCCGCTCGTGCGACGCACAGTTCGCGCCGCGGAAACCGCCGCCCGGCTTTCCGTTTAGTCGGCCGTAGGCCGGTCGAGGATCCTCCGCAGCTGCGCCACGTGCTCCTCGAGATGGGAGCAGAGGAAACGCTCGATGGAGTCGGCGACGGTCAGTTCTCCGCGCGTCGGGTGCGACCCGGCCCGGTCGAGGTCGGCCGCGGACAGCCCGCTCACGAATCGCGATGCTTCCGTGACTCCGGCGGCGACGTCGTCAGCCAGCTCCCCGGCCGACTTCTGGCGGCCGGCGTCGATCCGGGCGAGCCGAGCATCGTCGGTCGCGATCCGGCCGAACGCCACCGGCCTCTCGCCGTCGCCCGCGACGACGCGGCGCAGCTCGGCGATCCAGTAGTCGAGCATCTCCTCGATGTGTGACAGCACCTCCCGCGGACCCCACTCCGCCTCGGGAACGTGCTGATACGTCGCGCTCAGCGGCCACGGCTCGCCGGCGACAAGCTCCGGTCGGAGGGACTGGATGTCCGCGCCGGCGATGGCCAGCCGTCGGCCGAGGTCTTCCATCCGCCCAGTCTCGCACGACCGGCGTAGCATGGTCGGCCAGACCATCCCGGCCCTGCCGGGTCGCTGTTCCGGCTCGCTCCGAAGCCGCGCGTCGCGTGTCGACCGGCTCCGCGTCAGACCGGAACCGCACGGAGAAGCGGCGACATGACGGACACGATCGCCCGCGGGGCGGCCAACCAGGCCGGGGCCCACGTCAACAAGCACGCCTTCGAAGAGGCCCAGGACTTCCTGCCCCTCAAGGGCATCGATCACATCGAGTTCTGGGTCGGGAACGCGAAGGAGGCGGCCCACTACTTCCGGGCCCTGTGGGGCTTCACCCCGATCGCCTTCGCCGGCCTCGAGACGGGCGTCCGGGACCGGACCAGCTGGGTGATGCGGCGGAACGACATCACGTTCGTGCTGACCGGCGCGCTCGGACCGCAGAGCGAGATCGCGGAGCACGTCCACGAGCACGGCGACGGGGTGAAGGACATCGCCTTCCTCGTCGACGACGCGCGATCGTCGTTCGTCGAGACCACGAAGCGCGGCGCCCGGCCCGCCCTCGAGCCGACGGAGATGGACGGCGGCGAGGACGGCGTCCTCCGTCGGTCGGCCGTCTACACCTACGGCTCTGTGCGGCATTCGTTCGTCGACCGCTCCGACTATCACGGCGTCTTCGCCCCGGGCTTCCGGAAGGTCAAGAAGCCGGCTCCGGCGGCCCAGGGGATGGACCTGCTCGAGATCGATCACGCCGTCGGCAACGTCGCGCTCGGCGACATGAACCGGTTCGTCGACTTCTACCGCGACGTCTTCGGCTTCGCCCAGCTGATCCACTACGACGACAAGGTGATCCATACCGAGTACAGCGCGCTGATGTCCAAGGTGATGACCAACGGCAACGGCCGGGTGAAGTTCCCGATCAACGAGCCCGCGACGGGCAAGAAGAAGAGCCAGATCCAGGAGTTCCTGGACTACTACGGCGAGGCCGGCACGCAGCACATCGCCCTTCGGACGGAGGACATCGTGACGACCGTCCGGACGCTGCGCGGTCTCGGCGTCGAGTTCCTCGGGATGCCCCACGCCTACTACGAGCAGCTCGGTGACCGCGTCGGGGACGTCGGCGTCCCGATCGAGACACTCGAGGAGCTGGGGATCGAGGCCGACCGGGACGAGGAGGGCTACCTCCTCCAGATCTTCACCCGGCCCATCCAGGACCGGCCGACCTTCTTCTTCGAGATCATCGAGCGCCATGGCTCCCGCGGCTTCGGCGTGGGCAACTTCAAGGCGCTCTTCGAGGCGATCGAGATCGAACAGGGCCGGCGCGGCAACCTGTAGAGGCGCTTCTCGGGGGTCTCGCTTCGGGACTTGCGCTGCCCGGCTTGACGGCGCTCGCCGTCGGCCTATATTGGCTGCCTGTCCAGTCAATCAAATAACTGGCCGACGATGGCCTGGCGCGGGCCGGTCTCGTGGCTGCCGCCCGGTCGGTGACAGTCCTGCTCGCGAGACTCGGCGGGACCGGCCGGACAGCGGAGGTCGGAGGGAAGCCCGTGTACCAATGGATCGTCCTGCTCCACGTCGCGGGAGCGTTCCTGTTCGTGATCTCGCATGGCGCCTCCGCGTGGGTCGTCGTCGCCCTGCGCCGTGAGCGCGACCCGGCCCGGATCCGGGCGCTGACGGATCTGTCCAGCACGAGCCTGAGCCTGGCGTACCTCGGTCTGGTGCTGCTCCTGGTCGGCGGGATTTGGGCCGGGATCTACAGCGACTGGTTCAAGTTCGGCTGGATCTGGGCCGCGCTCGGCGTCTTCCTGGCCGTCGCCATCGCGATGTACGCGATCGCGACGCCGTACTTCAAGCGGCTCCGGATCGCGCTCGGGCAGCGGGTGATGGGGATGCCGAAGGACGCGCCGGAGCCGACGGCCATCTCCGACGGCGAGATCGCGGCGATCGCCGCGACGGCGCCGGCGAATCTCCTCGTCGCCGTCGGCCTCGGTGGCCTCTTGATCATCCTCTGGCTGATGGTCGTCAAGCCCTTCTGAGGTCGCGCCTGGTCCCGCTGTCGCGCTGATGCGCGCACAGGAGAGGACCGGCCGAACGGCGGCCTGACGACGGCTAATCGACGCCCTGGCCGGTCTCCATCGCCGTGAGAACCGCGGGCCGCGCGTTCGCCTCCGTGACGCCGAGGGACTCGAGAACGCCCGCGCCGATGCCCTGACCCTCCCGCACGAGCCCGAGCAGGAGATGACCGGTGCCGATCTCGTGGTGCCCATGCCGACGCGCTTCGTCGATCGACAGCTCGACGACACGCTTCGCGGCCGACGTCAGCCCGAGCTCGGGCGTCAGCGGGAGCCCGCCGCTGCCGATGATGAACTCGGTCGCCGCTCGAAGCTTGTCGATGTCGATCGACAACGAGCGGAGTGCGCGGACGGCGGTCGTCTCGTCGTCGCGGGTCAGCGCGAGGAGCACGTGCTCCGTGCCGATATGGCCATGGCCGAAGCGCTGGGCCTCGTCCTGCGCCAGGGTGAACGAGCGGCGAGCGGCCTCGCTGAAGCGATCGAAGCGGTCTGCCGAGCGCTGGTCCGCCGGCGGAGCCGGGGTTCGACCGGACCCGAATGCTGCCGGCCACTGACCGGTCCCTCCCGCGGATCGCGGTCGGAGCATCGCCCGGTTCAGCTGCCACATCAGGACGCGGGGCATCGCGAGGCTGACGAATCCGACTGCAGCCGCGACGGCGACGCTCGTCCAGAGGTCGCCGAACGTGGGTCCGGGCCTACCGTCGAGTGCCGCCCGAACTGCCAGAACGATCAGCGCGACGACTCCGGCGACGAGACCCTGGACGAACGCGGGCAGGCCGATCATCGCGTTCATGGCCCGAGGATAGAGTCGCGGCGTCAGGCCGCGTCGAGGGTTACTCGCCGCTGACGAGACGCAGCCGGCGCGGCTCCTGGTGCTCGCCGGGCGGGTCGACTCGGTGCCCGGACTCGACGCCGGAAGCACCGGTGAGCCCC
>JBPYEM010000240.1:0-2040 GCA_051985205.1 Candidatus Limnocylindrales bacterium
CTGGCCGTTCGACGCAGCCGCGATCGGGGTCGCCGCCGGGGACGCGGCCCCCTAGCCCGCCGGCTCGGCGCTCAGTGGCTCGGCTCGCGCCCCGCCACGAGTCCGGTGGTAGATCGCCACGTTCCACGAGAGCCGCGGCCGCTTGAGCTCCCTCGCGAATCGGCGGCCCGGTTCGCCGAACACGCCTTCGACCACGGTGCGCGCCGCGTCGAGGTCGTCGAACGTCCAGAAGCAATGGATGACGCGGACGCGGAACCCGTTCGTGAGGAACGGCCCGTCGCGGCGGGTCCAGACCCCGAACTCGGGCTGGTCGCCGCGCAGCGTCGCGAGGTCGTCCCGACCGTAGTCGTGCAGGACGAGGAGGCGACCGTCCGGGCGCAGGATGCGGTCCGCCTCCGCGATCTCGGCCGGGTCGGCGCCCCGGAAGGCGGCCCACGGGCTGACGATCGCGTCGGCACTCGTCGCCGGGAGGGATCGGCCGTCGTCCGGGAGGAGGGCCGGGACGGCCACGGTCCGGGCCCCGGCCGCGGTCCAGCGCCCGACCTGGGCCGACCCCGGATCGATCGCGACGACGTCCCGCCCGGCGAGCGGACCGAGCGCCTCGAGGGCGGCGTCGAGCTTCCGCTCGCGATCGAGCGCGGCCTCGACGACGGTTCGGAACGACCCCGGAATGCTGAACGGAAGGTCCGGCACGCGACGGAGGATAGCCGAGCGCGACGGTCCGTCCGCCTCCCGTCCCGAGCGGCCTGCGCGGCGGGCCATCTCGTGGCACGATCCCGGCCGTGCTCCAGCAGCTCCGGGCGATGCCGGGCGGCATCCGCCTCTTCCTCGTCTACGCCCTCGTCATCCTCGCCCTGATCGGGCTGTCGCTGCGGTTCGTGATCGACCTGGCGATCGGCGCGCCGGTCAGCCCGACGGGCGTCGTGGTCATGGTCCTCCTGGCGTACACGATCTTCACGACCACGCTCGTCATCCAGCGCAAGCAGGCGGCTCGAGGCCTGGCCCTCGGGCTGGCCAGCCTGACCGTGCCGCTCATCCCGTACCTGCTCCTCGTCGAGCTGATCCCGCACGCGGTCTTCGTGGCGGCCCTGGCGATCCTCCTGTTCCGGGGGCTCCTCGGCGACGACGCGAAGGCCTGGCTGAACGAGGAGTAGGCGGGGGCGAGGCTCGGCCGAGGGGAGCGCGGCGAGGCCGGTTCTGGCACGGCGTCTCCCGGCCAGCCTCGTGCCTGACGTCGGGCGGCCCTCCACGGTACCCTGTGCCGGTCCGCGAGCCGCGCGCTCGCGTCAGCGCGTGAGCCTGGGCATCCGTCGCACACGCGCGAACCCCTTCAGTCGAGGCACCATCGAACCGTGAGCAAGGAATCGCGTCGCGCGGCCCGTCTGGCCCGCGAGAGCCGTCGAGCCGGGTCCGGCGCGAGCCAGCCGACCGACGAGAGCAGCCCGAGGACGGTCGGCCCATCGGCGAGCAGCGGCGTTGGGGCGGCCGGTCCGAGCCGGCCGGCCACTCGACCGGTCGCGGGCACGACCCGAGCGGGTCGGCGGGACCGCGTCCGGCCCGGCCCGGAGCCGTCGTTCCTCGAGCGCTACCGCTCGCTCATCGTGACCGTCGCGGGCGTCGCGATCGTCGTCGTCGTCGGGCTGTTCGTCTTCTTCGGGGCGACCCAGCCGACGTACGCCTGCACGAACATCTTCGATCCGTCGCCGACGCCGACCGTCGACCCGAGCTCGAGCACACGGCTCGGATTCGCCGAGGACGACATGGGCGCGAACCACGTCGCGGGACCGCCCGCCCGGTACCTGTTCTGCCCGCCGGCGTCCGGCAGCCACATGAACGTCGCGAACGTGGCGCCGGCACCGGCCCGCGTCTACCGGCCCGACGACAAGGTCGGCCCGCTCAACTGGATCCACAACCTCGAGCACGGCGGCCTGGTCATCCTGTACCGGAACGATTCGCCGGGCGCGACGACGGCCGGCCAGCAGGCGTTCCGCGACTACTTCGGCACGTTCCCGGCGAGCCCCGTGTGCGGGGTCGCCCCAG
>JBPYEM010000241.1:0-9946 GCA_051985205.1 Candidatus Limnocylindrales bacterium
GGTCGAGCCGCGACGTCGCGTGACCGCGGAGCCCGGGCCCGAAGCGACGGATCCACCGGCCTCCGCGGATCGGCTCGGAGCACCGACCGCCGAAGACGTCCCGGCCGGCGTGCGCGTCGTCGTCGACGCACGGCCGCTCCAGGAACCCGATCGTGCGCCGCTGACGGCCGCCTATCTCGACGCCCTCCTCGGCGCCTATGACGCCGATCCCGTTGCGGGCGAGTCCTTCGCCCTCCTGCTCCGATCGGACCTCGATGACCCGACGACGCGCTTCGGCCATCTCCAGGTGGTCGGCCGCCGGCTGCTCCCGCCGACCCACCTCCTCCGCTCGGCCGCCCTCGCGGTCGACCCGTTCGTCCTGAGCGGGGCGAGCTTCGGCGCGGCGTGGCGGGCGGAGAACCGGGGTGCCGCCGGCGCCGTCTACCACGCGGCTGGTGGCGCCGTGCCGCTCATGACGGGCCTGCCGCTCGTCGTCACGATCCTGGATCTCGCGCCGTGGGAGCTGCCTGCGGCCTACCAGCGCTCGGTCGCGGCCCGTTTCGGCCACCGGCTCCGGGCCCGGCTGTTCCGCGACGCGGCTGCGGTCATCGTCGGGAGTGACGCGGTCGCCGGCGCCGTCCGCCGTCTCCTCCACGTGCGTCGGGACGCCATCCGGCTCGTGCCGTTCACCGCCCGGCCCGCGTTCCGGCCCCTGGCCGCGAACGTTGCCGCGTCCGGCACGAGCGTCGGCGGCGGCGGTCGCCTCGCTCGCGGGGGCCCCGATGGCCGTCGCGAACGCGAGCGTCTCGGCCTTCCCGAGCGGTATCTCGTCTACGCCGGCCGCTACGACGCCCGGCAGGACCTGCCGACGCTGTTCCGGGCGCTCGAGCTTCTGGGCGCTGCCGGCCGCCCGGCGGACCTCCCCGAGGCGGTCGCCTGGCCGCCCCGGATCCTGCTGATCGGCGCATCGCCGGACGACCGCGCGTCCGTTGCGCGAGCGGCCGCTCGCGTCGACGTGGGCGAGCTGCTCGCCTACGCGCCACGGCTCGCCGACGATCGCGTCGCGGCCCTCGTGCGCGGGGCGCGGGCGGCGATCCTGCCGGCCCTGTCGGACGCCACCGGGCTGCCGGCCCTCGAGGCGATCGCCGTCGGTACGCCGGTCGTCGCGTCCGCGGTCGGAGCGTTGCCCGAGGCCGTGGGCACGGCCGGGATCCTCGTCGCGCCGCGCGACCCGGAGCGGCTGGCCACGGCGCTTGCCACGGTCTGGGCCGATGACCGGGTCCACGACGGTCTGGCCGAGACCGCGCGAGCCCGCGCGGAGGGCACCGTCCGGACGTGGGCGGAGGTCGCGGCGGAGACGCGGCGGGTTTACGCCGACGTGGGTGGAGGCCGGCGCCGGAGCGACCTCGACCTGGTCTGAGGTGGACCGGCGGTCAGTTGACCTCGGGCCCGTGCGGCGGTGGCGGCGCCGGCTTGCCCGCGACGAAGCTGATCGGGTCGGTCGTCTTCATCACCTGCACGAACGTCTGACCGACAGTGAGCGTGACCGGGTTCCCGTTCCGGTCGAAGAACTGGGTCGGTGCCTTCAGTGACGTCTTCTTCCACGTTCCCTGGATCGTGACCCCGTTCGTCGAGATCCAGGCCTTTCCGGAGCCGATGACGTCCGCCTCGAGGCGGTGCTTCTTCGAGTATTCGCCGTCGTTCAGCGGCCCGAAGTGCATCTGCATGACGATCACGTTCTTCGGCGCGACGCGCTGCTTGGTCGAGGCATCGAACTGCTTGCCCTCGACCGAGACGCTCCGCAGGTACGTGTTCGACGTCCGGTCGTAGTCATACCGGATCACGTTGGCCTCGTAGGTCACCTGGATCCGACCGCCGACCGGGCGGATCGCCAGCGGCGCGTCGTCCGCGAACTGCCAGAGCGGCGCGATCGGCCCGTCCTTGGCGTGGACAGCCGTGACCAGGGCCCGCAGCTGCTTGCCGGTCGTGTACAGGTTGTGGGGTCCCACGCGGAGCTGGCCCGTCGACGACGGAGGAGTCGAGCTTCGCCGGAACGACCCACCCCAGCGGAACTGGTCGGCGTTGTACACGAGCTGCCCCTGGCCCTGCGTCCGGAGCGTGGCGAGCGCCTGCGGGGATCCGCCCGCGTGGGCGTAGATGGCGCGGAGCTCCGCCGCCCAGGCGATGTAGTAGTAGCGCGAGCTGCGGACCGGGCCGACGTCGCCGGGCGTGTTCTCCTGGAAGACCATCATGTAGCGCGGGATCCCGCCTTCCGCGGGTGCCTGCCAGACCACGGACGCGGCACTGAAGCCGGACTGGGGACGCGCCGGCGAGAGGTCGTCGACCATCACCGCGATCGGGTGCCGCTCGGCGACGGCCTCGGTCACGAGGCGACCGGTCAGCGGCGCGGGCACGAGGCTGGGGGCCGGCGTCGGGGTGGGCGTGGGAACCGGCGTGGCCGTCGGGCTCCCGGACGGGTTCAGCGACGGCGGGGCCGAGGTCGCGGCGGCCGATGGCAGAGCCGATGGCGGGGTGCTGCCGAGGGCCGCGACCAGGCCGGACGAGCCGGGGGTCGGCGTTGCGCCACCGACGGCGCCGCCGGTCAGGACGCCGACCGCGACGCCAACCGCAATGGCCAGCACGGCCAGCCCGGCGAAGACGACGCGGTTCATCGGCCGACCCGATGCGGGAGGGACATCTGGGATCCCCTCAGTGACGCGGCGTACCACCGCGCTGAACGCCGCCCCGTGGGCGGCGCCGGCTGTGACGAGCCGCGGGCAGGATACACGGACCGTCGGTCGTCGGCGTCGACGCTTCGAGCGCGCCGGCCGTGACGCTCGCTCGGGTCTCGGCCGGTGGCCGGCAGCAAGACGCCGCCGGTGGCCGGCGGCGAGACGCGACGCGGGCGGGCGCGACGTGGCATCCGTCGACTCGCGGGCTGGCCCGCGACGCGGTTCCCGCGGAGGCGCGGTAGGCTGTCCGCCCAGCCCTCCGGCCGCCTGACCGGAGCCGCCGAGCCGGAGGACGAGATGGCCGACCGCGAGAACCCCGAGGCGGCCCCCGCCGATGGCGACCCCGCCGGCAGCGTCGGCGCCAAGGGCGCCGCCCAGGCCGACGGCGCGCACGGTACCGATGCCGCGCAGGGCGACGGCGTCGCGGGGGACGAGCTCGCCGGCGCCGAAGCCGCCGCCGCCGAGGCGGCCGCCGCTCGCGAGGCCGTGGCGGAGACCGCCGTCGCGGGGGTCGTCAAGCCGAAGGCCGCGACGAGCGGTCGGTCGAACGCGGCGGGACCGCGACGCGCGGCTTCGACGAAATCGACGACGAGGACCGCCGCGCCGAAGACGCCGGCGGCCGGAGCCGCGCGATCCGTCGCCGCCGAGCCACGGACGACGAGCTCGGCGATGACGACCCTCCCCACGGAGCCCCTCCGATCCGTCTCGGGCGAGACGCTGACGATGACGCAGGGCGGGATCCAGAACGTCGTGGCGACCAACGTCGACCTGCGTCAGGGCGGGATCGGACGGGCGCGGGCCACGGACATCGCGGTCTCGCAGGGCGGCGTGGGTCTGGCCCGTGGCGACCGCGTCTCCGTGGAGCTCGGCGGCGTCGGGCTCGCCGTTGGCGGCGAGGTCCGCGTCACCCAGGGCGGCGTCGGCTCCGTCCTGGCCCGGGACGCGCACGTCGAGCAGACGGTCGTCCGCTCGCTCGTCGCCAACACGGTGCACGTGGAGCGCACGACCGGTGTCCTCGTGCTGATCGCCCGGCGGGTCGATGGCAACGTCCGGACGCTCCTCGACTGGCGCGGCGCGCTCGCCTTCGGCGCGGCGTTCGGGGTCGTCTCCTCGCTCCTGCGCGCACGGCTGTCGCGCCGGCGCTAGGTGCCCGCGACCACCGTCGAGGTCGGCCCGCGAGGCTCGGACGATATACTGCCCGACCTGTGATCCACCCTTCGGCCCGCGTCCATGCGACGGCGGACCTCGAGCCGGACGTCGCGGTCGGGCCCGGGACGAGCATCTGGCACCGGGCCCAGGTCCGGACCGGCGCCACGATCGGGGCGGACTGCATCGTCGGCCGTGATGCGTTCATCGACGAGGGCGTCACCCTCGGCGATCGCGTCAAGATCCAGAACGCGGCGCTGATCTACCACGGCGTGACGATCGGCAACGGGGTCTTCATCGGTCCCGGCGCGATCCTGACGAACGACCGCTATCCGCGCGCCGTCACCTCCACCGGCGAGCTCGCCCGGGCGGCGGATTGGCAGGTCAGCCCCATCGACCTCCAGGACGGCTGCTCGATCGGTGCGGGCGCCGTCGTCGTCGCCGGGGTGACGATCGGGTCCTTTGCAACGGTCGGTGCGGGTGCGATCGTGACGCACGACGTGCCGAGCTTCGCCCTCGTCGTCGGCAACCCCGCCCGACGCCTCGGCTGGGTCTGCGCCTGCGGCGCCCGGCTCACCGATGCCGACGGCGATCCCGCCGCGGCGATCCCGCCGCCCTACGCGGCCCACACCGAGCTGCTGTGTCCCTCCTGCGGTCGGGTCTACGCGTACGTCCCCGACGCCGAGACACTCGAGGAGCGGTCCGGTCCCCGTCAAGGAGCCCCTGCATGATCCCGATCGCGCGCCCCGACATCGGCCAGGAAGAGATCGACGCCGTCACGGACGTCCTGCGGAGCGGGATGATCGCCCAGGGCCGCAAGGTGAAGGAGCTCGAGGACGGCTGGGCGGAGTTCGTCGGCGTCCGGCACGCGATCGCCGTCGGCAACGGAACGCTCGCCCTGATGGCGATCTTCAGCGGGATCGGCCTGGAGCCGGGCGACGAGGTGATCACCGTCAGCCACACGTTCGCCGCGACGGCGAACGCGATCCTGTCGACGGGCGCCACGCCGGTGTTCGTGGACATCGAGCCGGACACGTACGTCATCGACGCGAAGCAGATCGAGGCGGCGATCACGCCGCGAACCCGGGCGATCTGCCCGGTCCACCTGTTCGGCCTCGTCGCGGACATGGACATGATCCGGGCGATCGCCGATCGCCACGGCCTCGTCGTCGTGGAGGACGCCTGCCAGGCGCATGGCGCGACGTATCGCGGACGGCTGGCCGGCTCCTTCGGTCACGGTGCGTTCAGCCTCTATGCGACGAAGAACATGACGACGGCCGAAGGCGGCTTCGTCACGACGAACGACGACGACCTGGCGGACTGGCTGCGCCTCTACCGGAACCAGGGGATGCGCGCCCGCTACCAGTTCGAGATGCTCGGGTACAACTACCGGATGACCGACCTCGCGGCCGCGATCGGGCTCGCCCAGTTCGCGAAGCTGCCGCGGAACACGGCGCGCCGCCAGGAGATCGCCGGTCGCTATGACGCCGCGTTCGGCGAGCTGCCCATCGGCCTGCCGATCACGCCGGACGGCCGGACCCACGTCTTCCACCAGTACACGATCGACGTCGGCGGGGCGCGGGACGCGATCGTGGCCGACCTGCGGGAGGCGGGCGTCGGGGCGGACATCTACTACCCGATCCCCGTCCATCGGCAGAGCTACATCCAGGAGCGTGGCCTGCACGCGGAGCTTCCCGTGACTGACGCGGCCGCCGCCCACACCCTGGCCCTGCCGATGTACCCCGGCCTGACGAATGCGGAGCAGGATCAGGTGATCGACGCGGTGAAGGCCGCGGTGGATCGCCATCTGGGACCCGGGCGCGACGCGACGGCCCGAACCGCGACTTCGACGGCCGCGGGAGCCGGAGCCGCCCGGTGAGGAGCGAGACGATCGAGGGCGCCCGGTGACACCGACCTGGAGCCCGGCCGGAGAGCGCCGGTTGCGGGTCGGTCTCGCGGGCCTCGGCTCGATGGGCCGGAACCACCTGCGAGTCCTCGCCGGACGCGACGACATCCGGCTCGCGGCCGTGGCGGACCCGGTCGCTCCGGCGCTCAACGCCGCGACGGACCAGACGGGCGCGCACGCGTTCGCGGAGCCGCTGGCGATGATCGCGGAGGCGGATCTCGACGCCGTCGTGATCGCGGCCCCGACCACCGCCCACGTCCCGCTCGCGCTCGCGGCGATCGACCGAGGCATCGCGGTCCTCGTCGAGAAGCCGCTCGCGGCCACGACCGACGAGGCGATGCGGATCGTCACCGCGGCGCGGGCCACCGGAGTCCCGGTCCAGGTGGGCCATGTCGAGCGTTTCAACCCCGCCGTCCTGGAGCTCGGCCGGCTGATCGACTAGGGCTGGCTCTCGACCGTCTACTCGATCGCCTCGAGGCGCGCCGGCCCGTTCCCGGCCCGCATCCGCGACGTCGGCGTGACCGTCGACCTCGCGACGCACGACGTCGACATCCTCAGCTGGATCGCCGGCGAGCGGCCCTCCCGGGTCTACGCGGAGACCGCCCAGCGGATCCACGCGACCAACGAGGATCTCCTGTTCGGGCTGCTCCACTTCCCGTCCGGCGCGACAGGCATGCTCGACGTGAACTGGCTGACGCCGGCCAAGCGCCGGCAGCTGCTCGTCGTGGGCGAGGAGGGGATGTTCGAGCTCGACTACCTGACCCAGCGGCTGACGTTCACGCGGGCGACGGACACGACCAACCCGCGCCTCATCGGCGGCTACGCGCCAACGTTCGAGGGCGAGATCGTCGAGGTCCCCGTCGCCTCCGTTGAGCCGCTCGCGTCGGAGCTCGACGCGTTCCTGGGTGTCGTCCGGAGCGGCGGGCGTCCGGTCGTCGACGCCGAGGACGGCCTGTGGGCGGTCGCCATCGCCACCTCGCTGCTGGCCGCCGCGGAGGACGGCCGGGCGATCGATCTCTCCGCGCTCTCCTCGAGGTTCGCGACCGCATGACGATCGTCAGCCGCCCCTCGTCCGTCCAGAGCCTGCTCGGCGGCTCGATCGAGCTGCCGGTCCACGCCTGCGGCCACGATCCGGCCATCCAGGTGTCGCCGTGGGTCGGCGCGCCCGGCACGGCCGGCACGGTCGCGGTCGTCGGGGCGGGCAAGATGGGCCTCCCGCTGTGCGCCCAGTTCGCGGACCACGACTGGCACGTCATCGCCGTCGACGTGAACCAGGCCGTCGTCGACTCGATCAACGCGGGGCAGTCGCACGTTGCGGAGGAGCCCGGGCTCGCCGAGCTCGTCTCCGCGGCCCACGCGGGCGGTCGCCTCCGGGCGACGACAGACGGCGCCGCCGCCGCCCGAGACGCCGACGTCGTCGTCCTGATCGTCCCGGTCATGCTCGACGACGAGCAGCAGCCCGACTACCGCTACATGGATTCCGCGGTCGCATCGATCGCGCCCGGCGTCCACGCCGGCTCGCTCGTGATCTTCGAGACGACGCTGCCCGTCGGCGACACGCGCGGCCGCTTCCTGCCGAAGCTCGTGGACGCGTCCGGGCTGACGCCGGACGTCGATCTGTTCGTCGCGTTCTCGCCGGAACGCCTGTACAGCGGCGCGGCGTTGAAGAACCTGGCGACCTACCCGAAGCTCGTGGGCGGGATCGGGCCGGTCTCGACGGACCGGGCCGCACGCTTCTACGACGCCGTGCTCGACACGGAGGTCGTGGCGATGTCCAACGCCGAGGCCGCCGAATTCAGCAAGCTCGCGGACACGACCTACCGTGACGTGAACATCGCCCTTGCCAACGAGTTCGCCCGGTACGCGGAGCGGGTTGGCGTCGACATCCACGAGGTGATCGCCGCGGCCAACTCGCAGCCGTACTCGCACATCCACCAGCCCGGCATCGGCGTCGGTGGCCACTGCATCCCGGTCTATCCGCACTTCCTGCTGTCACGGGCACCGGAGCTGGAGCTCGTCGACCTGTCGCGGCGGACGAACGACGGGCAGGTGGGCGTCGCGATCAAGGCGATCCAGGGGGAGCTGGGCGGGCTCGAGGGCGTGCCGGTGCTCGTCCTCGGCCTCACCTACCGGCACGGCGTCCACGAGCTGGCCTACTCCCGCGCCCTACCCCTCATCGAGCGGCTCGCCCACCTCGGCGCGAAGGTGTCCGCCTTCGACCCGCTCCTGAGTCCGGACGAGATCGCGCATACGGGTGCCACGCCCTGGACCTGGGGCGAACCCGCGCCATTCCGGGCGATCCTGACCCAGACCGCGGATCCGCTCTTCCGGGAGCTCGAGCCGGCGTGGTTCCCGGATCTCGAGGTGCTGTTCGACGGCCGCGACAGCCTTCGCGATCTTCCTCTCGCACCGACGGTCGCCTATCGCGGGATCGGGGTGCCGCCACGGCCGCGAACGGCCGGTGGGCATGGCTCGAACCCGTCGAACGGAACGGGCGGGGCCGGCCCCCGCGCGACGGGCGGATCCGGGGCGTCCGAAGGCGTCGCCGCGACGCCGACCCGGGCGACGGCCTAGGCGGCTCGACCGCCCTTGCGGATCGTCAGCGTCGTCGGGACGCGACCCCAGCTGATCAAGGCAGCGGCCCTGTCGCCCGCGCTCAGGGAGCGTCACGACGAGGTGTTCGTCGACACGGGCCAGCACTGGGATGCGGCGATGGCCGGAACGTTCTTCGCGGAGCTGTCGCTGCCACGCCCGGATCATTCGCTCGGGATCGGCGGCGGATCCGCGGCCGAGCAGGTGGGACGGATGCTGCCGGCGATCGAGGCCGTCCTCCTGGCCGAGCGGCCCGACGCGGTCCTTGTCTACGGCGATACGAACTCGACGCTGGCCGGCGCGCTGGCGGCGGCGAAGCTCGGCGTGCCCGTCGCGCACGTGGAGGCAGGGCTGCGGTCGTTCGACCGCCGGATGCCCGAGGAGGTCAACCGCGTCGTCGCTGACCACCTGTCGCGCTGGCTCTTCGCGCCGACGGCGACGGCCGTCGCCAACCTTGCCGCGGAGGGCATCACGGACGGCGTGTCCCTCGTCGGCGACCTGATGCAGGACCTCGCGGCCCGGATGATCGACGCGGCCCGGTCCGAGGAGGCCCTCGCGGCAACCGGGCTGGGGGTCACGACCGGCTGCTACCTCTTCGCCACCGTCCACCGCGCGGAGAACCGCGACGCGGCGGCGATGTCCGGCTGGCTCGCGCTCCTCGCCGCAGTCGCGAGCGCCGATCGGCCGGTCATCCTCGCGCTCCACCCGGGGACCCGCGCGGCGCTCGGCGAGGCCGGTCTCTCCGTGCCCGGGACCGTCCGCGTCGTCGAGCCGCTCGGCTACCGGTCGGCGCTCACGCTGCAGATCCACGCCGCAGCGGTGCTCACGGATTCCGGTGGCGTCCAGCGCGAGGCGGCCTGGCTCGGCGTGCCGTGCCTCGTCCTTCGCGACCGGACGGAGTGGCTGGAGGCGGTCGCGGATTCGTCCGGACGGATGGTGGTCGTCGGCCTCGATGCGGACCGGGCGGCCCGGGAGCTCGACCGGCTGGCGCCGGAGGGCCGGGCGCCGTCCGAGGCGGCCGATCGCGCCGCGACGCGCCAGCTCCCACCGTCCGAAGCCGCCTCGGCGATCGTCGCCGCCCTCGGCAGCTGAGCGCCGCGGCCGGCTGATGGGCCAGCGCGTCGCGATGTATGTCTTCAACGACGTGCGGACGGACGCGCGCGTCCTCCGCGAGGCCGCGACCCTCGCGGCGGCCGGCCACGAGGTCACGATCGTCGCCCGTCGAGATGACGCGGCGACACCCGTCCGCGAGCGCCGGTCCGGCTTCGATATCGTCCGGATTGCGGTTCCGCTCTGGCCGCACGGCGCGTGGACGTTCCTCCGCCATCCGTGGCGAGCGCGCCGTTTCGCGGGGCGGCTCCTGCGACGCGACGGACAGCCGCTCGGCGTCGCCGCCGGGCGCGCGGCGGCCGGGCTGGTGATCCTCGCGGTCGCCGGGGTCTGGTCGCTCGTCCGCCTCCCGATCGCGTTCGTGGCGCGCCGGCTGGGCCGGCTCGCCGGGGACCGCCGGGACCGTCAGGTCGCTCCGGCCGACTGGCTCGCCCGGTGGTGGTGGCGGGTCACGCCGTGGGCCGCCTTGGCCGCCCGGGCG
>JBPYEM010000242.1:0-8428 GCA_051985205.1 Candidatus Limnocylindrales bacterium
GATGGGCGAGACCGCCGAGAACGTCGTCGAGCGGTACAGCGACCGCTACGACGTCTCGCGGGAGCGGCAGGACCAGTTCGCGCTCACCTCGCACCAGCGCGCCGTTGCCGCCACGGAGGCGGGCTACTTCGCGGACCAGCTCGTGCCGGTCGACGTCCCGCAACGAAAGGGCGATCCGGTTGTGGTCTCGCGCGACGAGCATCCGCGCGCGGACACCTCGATGGAGGCGCTCGCGAAGCTCCGCCCGGCGTTCCGCGACGGCGGATCCGTGACCGCGGGGAACTCCTCGGGCATCAATGACGGCGCATCGGCGACGCTCGTGGTCGAAGCCGGGCGCGCGCGGGACCTGGGCCTGAAGCCGATGGCGCGCGTCCTCGCGACGGCCGTCGCGGGCGTCGACCCGGCGATCATGGGGGTCGGCCCGGTGCCGGCGTCGCGGAAGGCACTGCAGCGGGCCGGTCTCGACGTCAACGACCTCGACCTCGTCGAGCTGAACGAGGCGTTCGCCTCGCAGTCGATCGTCTGCATCGACGAGCTCGGGCTCGATCCGGCGAAGGTCAACGTGAACGGCGGCGCGATCGCCCTTGGTCACCCGCTGGGGATGAGCGGCGCGCGCCTGATCACGATGCTCAGCCACGAGCTGTGCCGGACGGGTGGTCGGTACGGCCTCGCGACGATGTGCATCGGAGTGGGGCAGGGGATCGCGACCGTCATCGAGCGCATCGAGGGCTGACCTCGGGATCTGTCGTGCCGGCGTCACGCCGGCCGTCGGACTCCACGCTTGTCGAAACTGGTTGCGGTGCGTACGATCTGACCACTCGACGTGCGCGTGCCGATCGGGCACGATCGCGCCGAAACGCCCTCCGAGGAGAAGCTGCAGAGATGCTCGAAGCCCAGACGCCCGCCGCCCAGCCGGCCCTCCCGCAGACGCCGGTCGTCACCCTGACCGATGCCGCCGCCGCGAAGCTCCAGGAGCTGACGAAAGAGGAGACGAATCCGGCGATCGGGCTGCGCGTCTACGTCTACTCCGGCGGCTGCTCCGGCTTCCGCTACGGGATGATGCTCGAGGACGCGCCCACCGCGGACGACAACATCCTCGAGGCGAACGGCGTGAAGGTCTACGTCGACGGCAGCTCGGTCAACCTCCTGACCGGCTCGCAGATCGACTATGTGGACACGCTGATGGGCGCCGGCTTCACCGTGAACAACCCGAATGCGGTCGCCGCCTGCGGCTGCGGCTCCAGCTTCCGGACCGCGGACGACTCCGGCCAAGCCCGCGCCTGCGCTCACTGAACATCTGAGGGCGGCCGTCCGCCGCCGCGCCACCTCGAGCCGCCGGCTTCGTCCGGCGGCTTCGTCGTCTCCTGGCTCGGTGGATTCTTCTCGCCGGACCGGGCGGCTTTGTCATCTCCGGTCCCGGCGGCTTTGTCGTCTCCGGTCCCGGCGGATTCCCTAGACTTCGCGGCGACGCGCCCGTCGCCGGCCTGACCGCCGCCCTGGGGATACGCCGCCCGGATGGAACTACCCCTCTTCCCGCTGAACACGGTCCTCTGCCCGGGGATCGCGCTGCCGCTCCACATCTTCGAGGAACGCTATCGGGCGCTCGTCCGGCATTGCCTGGAGTCCTCGTCCCCGTTCGGGATCGTGATGATCCGCGAGGGCCGCGAGGTGGGGACCGGCGCGATCTCCTTCACCGGGATCGGCACGGTCGCGGAGATCCGCGACGCGGGACGCTACGAGGGCGGCCGGTATGACCTCCTCGTCGTCGGAACGAAGCGGTTCGAGATCCGGCGGGTCCTGAGCGGCCGCCGACCGTACCTCGTGGCGGAGGTGGACGTCCTCGAGGAGGAGCTCGGCGACGAGGCGAGCGCGAACCGCCTCGCGATGACCGCCACCCGGCGGTTCGTGAGGTATCTCGAGCTGCTCCAGCCAAGGTCCGGCGAGACCGCCGACGAGATCGACGTCCGGGTCGAGGTCGAGACCGAGGACGCCGAGGAAGAGGAGGAGCAGGTCGAGACGGACGCCGCGGATGCGGCCGCCGGCGGCGAACCAGCCGAGGCCGGCGCCGGTGCGGGTGGGAGCGATGCCCCGCGCCGCCGGCGCGTCACGATCCCGGACGACCCGACCGTGCTGTCGTATCTCCTGGCCGGGATCCTCCAGGTGGAGCCGCCGCGTCGCCAGGCGCTCCTCGAGACGACGACCACGGAAGCCCGCCTGCGCGGCCTCCTTCGCCTGCTGGAGCGCGAGACCTTCTTCCTGGAGCGCCGGATCCGGCTCTTCCGGCCGGACGCGAAGCTGCTGGGGTCACGCCGGAGCTAGGTCTCGGCGTCCTCTCGCTTGCCAGAACGCCTCATCGCCCCTCGAGCAGCCGGGTTGCGGCGACGCGGGCACCGTCCGTGCCGATCTGGGTCGCGACCGCCATCGCCCGATCCCGGACGTTCGGCTGCAGGGCCGTCCGGAGGGCGTCGGTCAGGGTTTCGGTCGTGGGAACCGGGCCGTCATGGGCCACGCCGATGCCGAGCTCGGCGACGCGCCGCGCCCAGTGGGGCTGGTCGACGATCTGGGGGACCACGACCTGCGGGACGCCGGCCAGGGCCGCTGTCGTCGTCGTGCCCGCGCCGCCGTGGTGGACGACGGCGGCAACGCGCGGGAACAGTGACGCGTGGTTCACGTCGCCGACGACGAGACAGTCGCCTCGCTCGTCCGTGGTCCTGAGGTCGGCCCAGCCCCGGCTGAGCACGACGCGCCGACCGTTGGCTCGGGCCGCGTCGATCACCACCGTGCCGAGGTCCGGCGCGGTTCGCATCGCCATGCTGCCGAACCCGACGTAGACCGGCGGCTCGCCGGCCTCGAGAAAGCGCTCCAACTCGTCGGGCAACGCCCGGTCGTCGGGCAGGATCCAGGCGCCGGTCTGGACGATGTCGAGATCGGTGAGGTCCTGCCATGGAGCAAGAACGGGATCGGCCGCCAGCCACACCTCGCCGCCGAGGACGTGGTCCCGGACGCTGGCGACCGGCGGCAGGCCGATCTCGGCGCGATGCCGGTTCAGCGGCTCCCGATACAGCGCGTCGACGCGCTCGCCGTCCTCCCGCCAGAGCACGCGGTTGTCGGTCTCCGCCGCCGACGACTGCTTGCCGGGCCGGGCGGCGGGCGGAAAGTGTCGCGACGGGAGCCCGAAGATGTGGAAGGTCGCCAGGACGTATCGGATCCCGAGGGTCTCCGCAACTGACCGGGCGCCGGCCGGCATCAGGCCGGTGGCGACGAGGGCGTCGCATCCCTGGGCCGCCGTCGGAAGCGTCTCGAACCGCGCGGCGACGAGCTCCGCCGCGAGCCGGAACGCGGCGTCCGGCGCAGGGGCCTTGAGCCCGGCGGCGATCGATCGCGTCGACGGCCCGAGCGGGATGATCTGCACGCCGACGCGGGCGAAGAGCGCCGCGAACTCCTCGTCCGGCGGCACGCACACGCGAACCTCCGCTCCAAGCTCGCGGAGCCGGAGCGCGAGCGCCGCGAGCGGTTCGACGTCGCCTCGTGAGCCCCAGCTCGACAACAGCACGCGCATGGCATCGGTCCCCAGGTGGATGTGTTGCAGGAGGTCGGCGACTGTACCCCGAGCCCGGGGACTTGCCGCAAGCCCCGGGGGCCGCGATACCCTGAACAGAGGAGAACCCCAGGCCTTGACGGCGACGATCTACATTCCGTAGATTGTCAACGTGCCATTGAATGTCAGCGCGGAGTCGAGTGACCCCGGCGATCCGTCGGACGCGCGCATGCGGCCGCGATCTGCGCCGGTTCCCGCAGACACCGCGTCCCGTGAGGTCTTCATCTCGGAGCTCGTCAACGAGCTCACGTCGTGGAGCCCGCGCGACCGGATGCATGTCTTCCGGAGCTGGCTGAAGGGCTCCCTGAGCCTCATCCACCTCCATGTGCTGACCGTCCTGGAGATGGGCGGCCCACTGCCGATGTCGAAGCTCGCCGACACGCTCGATGTGTCGGTGGCGAGCGCGACCGGAATCGTGAGCCGGATGGAGGAGCGCAGCCTCGTCGAGCGTCAGCACGATCGGGAGGACCGCCGGGTCGTGCTCGTGATCCCCACCGAAACCGGCCTCTCGGTCTTCCGGGACATGATGGAGCAGCGCCGGGGACATCTGACCCAGCTCCTGGCCCGCCTGTCGGACGATGAGCTCCAGGCGTTCCTGACCGGGATGCGCGCCGTCCGCGCCGCCCGCGAAGCGATCCACCGCGAGGGCGGCGACACCACCGGGGATGCTGCTCTCGATCGCGCCGGCGCTCCGGCCAGCACCGAAGAAGGAGCCCGATGATCGGCCTGCTCCGGACCTATCTCCGGCCCTACCAGACACCGCTCCTGATCGTGATCGGGCTGCTGCTCGTCCAGGCGATCGGAAACCTCTACCTGCCGGACCTGAACGGCGACATCATCAACAACGGCGTCCTCACCGGCGACACGAACTACGTGATCCGGGTCGGCGGCTTCATGCTCCTCGTGACCGCCCTGATCGGCGTGGCGGCGGTGGCGTCGGTCTTCCTGAGCGCCCGGATCGCGATGGGGTTCGGACGCGACGTCCGGCAGGCGATCTTCGCGAAGGTGGAGACGTTCGGCCAGGTCGAGGTCAACAAGTTCGGCCCGCCGTCGCTCATCACCCGGAACACGAACGACGTCCAGCAGGTCCAGCAGGTGCTGTTCGTCGCGATGACGGTGATGGTGTCCGCGCCGATCCTGATCGTCGGCGGCGTGATCATGGCGCTCCGGACGGACGTCCCCCTGTCTGGACTGCTCGTCGTCGTCATCCCGGCGATGGGCGTGCTCATCGGCCTGACGATGAGCCGCCTGATCCCCATCTTCCGGGCGACGCAGACCCGGCTCGACCGGATCAACCAGGTGATGCGCGAGAGCCTCGCCGGCGTGCGCGTGATCCGGGCATTCGTCCGGACGGGCCACGAGGAGGCGCGGTTCGAGAAGGCCAGCCGTGACCTCTTCGACGTTCAGCTCCGCGGCGGCCGGACCTTCGCGTTCACGCAGCCGATCATCATGGGGATCTTCAACCTGTCGACCGTCGCGGCGATCTGGTTCGGGGCGGTCCGCGTCGAGGACGGCGCGCTCTCGGTCGGCAACCTGACGGCGTTCCAGCAGTACCTCGCCCAGATCCTCTTCGCCGTCCTGACGGCCACGTTCATGTTCATCCTGGTGCCACGCGCCGCGGTATCGGCCGGGCGGATCCAGGAGGTCCTGAACACCACGCCGTCCATCGTGGACCCGGCGGAGCCGGTGACGCCGGCGACCGACGGTCCGGAGCGTGGCGTCGTCGAGTTCCGGAACGTCGAGTTCCGCTATCCCGGCGCGGAGGACCCCGTCCTCCGCGGCATCTCGTTCCGCGTCCAGCCGGGCCAGACGACGGCGATCGTCGGCAGCACGGGCAGCGGCAAATCGACCCTCGTCAACCTGATCCCGCGCTTCTACGACGCGACGAAGGGGTCCGTGCTGGTGGACGGCGTCGACGTCAAGGAGATGCGCCGCGAGGACGTCTGGGCGCGGATCGGGATGATCCCCCAGAAGGCGTTCCTCTTCTCCGGCACGGTCGCCTCGAACCTTCGGTTCGGGAAGGACGATGCGACCGACGACGATCTGTGGCGGGCCCTCGACATCGCCCAGGGGCGAGATTTCGTGGAGGCGATGGACGCCGGCCTGGATGCGCCGATCGCGCAGGGCGGGACGAACGTCTCCGGTGGCCAGCGGCAGCGCCTCGCCATCGCCCGGGCGATCGTCAAGGGCGCGCCGGTCTACGTCTTCGATGACAGCTTCAGCGCCCTGGACTTCGCGACGGACGCTCGGCTGCGGCAGGCACTCGAACGGAACCTCGGCCGGGCGACGATGATCATCGTCGCCCAGCGGGTCGGCACGATCCTCAACGCCGATCAGATCGTCGTCCTCGACGCCGGCGAGGTCGTCGGGATCGGGACGCATCGCCAGCTGCTCGAGTCGAACGAGACCTACCGCGAGATCGTGTACTCGCAGCTCTCGGAGTCGGAGGCCGTGGCATGACGTCGCGACCTGGATCCGGCGGCGGCAGCGGGCCGAGCGGCAACGGCAGCGGGCCCGGTGGCAACGGCACCGGGCCCGGCGCGGCCACGGGCGGCGGCGCGCCAGGCGGCAGCCTTCCGCCGAGCACCGGTGGCCCGATCGGTGGCGCCGGTCGCGGTGGTCCCAGCGGCATGGGCGGCGGCCCGACGGGGATGAGCGGACCGGGCGCGCCGGGCGGCGCCCCCGGCGGACGACCCGGCGGAATGGCGGGACCCGGAGGCCGGCCGATGGGCCGGCCGGGCGGTGGCCCCGGCATGTTCGGGATGGGCATGGGCCTGCCGCCCCAGAAGTCGAAGGACTTCCGCGGCTCGCTCAAGCGACTGTTCAGCCAGCTCCGGCCGGAGGCGCCGCGCCTCGGCGCGGTCTTCGGCCTTGCCGTCGTCAGCGTCGTCATCCAGGTCGTGGGGCCGAAGATCATCGGCGGAGCGTTCGACCTGATCGTCGAAGGCGCGGTCAGCAAGCAGATGCCGGCCGGCGTGAGCCAGGAGCAGGTCATCGCCGGGCTGCGGGCCTCGGGCCAGAACCGCGTCGCCGACCTCATGTCCGGCATGCATCTGCACCCCGGCGTCGGCATCGACTTCACGGCGCTTGGCGGCGTCCTCGCCACGCTGGTCGCGCTGTACGTCGCGAGCGCAGTGTTCAACTGGGGCCAGGCCTTCCTCATGGCCGGCGTGAGCCAGCGGACCGTGTACCGGCTCCGGCTGGACGTGGACCAGAAGCTGGGCCGGCTGCCGCTCCGCTACTTCGACAGCGTCCCGCGCGGCGACCTCCTGAGTCGCGTCACGAACGACATCGACAACATCGGCCAGTCACTCCAGCAGAGCCTCTCGCAGCTGATCCCGTCGCTGCTCACGATCGTCGGGATGCTGATCATGATGCTCACGATCAGCCCGATCCTCGCCGTGATCTCGATCCTCGCGGTGCCCGCGTCCCTCGTCGTGACGATGGTGATCGTCCGCCGGTCGCAGCAGCAGTTCGTCGCCCAGTGGTCGTCCACCGGTGCCCTCAACGGGCACGTCGAGGAGATGCACACCGGCCACGCGATCGTCAAGGCGTTCGGCCGCCAGCGCGAGGCGATCGAGCGGTTCGACCAGGAGAACGAGCGGCTCTATGACGCGAGCCGGCGGGCCCAGTTCATCTCCGGGATCATCCAGCCGGCGCTCACGTTCATCTCGAACCTCAACTACGTCGCGATCGCCGTGATCGGCGGGCTGCGGGTCGCGGCCGGCCAGATGTCGATCGGCGACGTCGTCGCGTTCATCCAGTACTCGCGGCAGTTCACGTTCCCGATCCTCCAGGTCGCGGGCGTGGTCAACGTCCTCCAATCGGCGGTTGCGTCCGCGGAGCGCGTCTTCGAGCTCCTCGACGAGAAGGAGCAGTCGCCGGAGCCGGCCGGTGCGCCGGCGTTCCGCGAACCGCAGGGGGCGGTGGCGTTCGATGACATCTCGTTCCGCTACGAGCCGGACCGGCCGCTGATCGACGACCTGACGCTCGACGTCCCGGCCGGTCGGACGGTGGCGATCGTGGGACCGACGGGAGCCGGCAAGACGACCCTCGTCAACCTGCTGATGCGGTTCTACGAGCTCGATTCGGGGAAGATCACGATCGACGGGATCGACACCCACGACCTCCACCGCGACTCGTTGCGACGGGCGTTCGGGATGGTCCTGCAGGACACGTGGCTCTTCCACGGGACGATCCGCGAGAACATCGCGTACGGCCGGCTCGATGCGAGCGAGGAGGAGATCCGCACCGCGGCCGAAGCCGCCCATGTCGACCACTTCGTCCGCACGCTGCCGGACGGCTACGAGACCGTGATCGACGACGACGCGACGAACGTCTCGGCGGGGGAGAAGCAGCTTCTGACGATCGCCCGGGCGTTCCTGGCCGATCCGCCGATCCTCATCCTCGACGAGGCAACCTCGTCGGTCGACACCCGGACGGAGGTCCTGATCCAGCGGGCGATGGCCCGCCTGATGCAGGGCCGGACGACGTTCGTGATCGCCCACCGCCTCTCGACGATCCGGGATGCGGACACGATCCTCGTCATGGAGCACGGCAGCATCGTCGAGCAGGGCACGCACGACGAGCTCCTCGCCCGCGGCGGCGCCTACGCCGACCTGTACCAGAGTCAGTTCGGGGAGGCGCTCGCCGAAGCGGTCTGAGGTCAGGGTCGGGGCCGGGCCCGAGGCGGGCCCGCGTCCGCTCGCCCTCTGAGCATCGCCGTCGTCGGGGCGCTCCAGTCGGACTCGATCCACCAGGTCGCGCCGGCCGCGGCAAGGCCGCCGACACGCGCCTCGTCGGTGGCGTCCCCTGGACGGGTGACGCCCT
>JBPYEM010000243.1:0-2906 GCA_051985205.1 Candidatus Limnocylindrales bacterium
CGAACGTGAGCCGGACCGGCCGCCCGTCGGTCAACGGCCCGATCGCCATCGTCAGGTCCAGCGGCGTGCCGGCCAAGGTCATGTTGCCGTAGATCATCACGTGGGTGATCACGGACTCCAGGCGGTCCTTGGCGACCTTCGCCGCCGGCCGGCTGATCCGGACCAGGTCCTCGGTCGGGATGACCGACCCGATCGATTCGAACGGCGCGCCCATCGCCACGTGCGCGGCGGTCGGCGCGAAGATGTCGCGGCCGTGGAAGCTGGACGAGACGACCGGCAGCCAGTAGCTGCGGTTCTCGATCACGCGGGCTTCGACGATCCCGCCCAACCGCTCGGCCGCCTCGATCAGCAGGCCGTTGTCCGGGCCGATCAGGACGTCGCCGCGGCCCACCTTCAGGGCGACCGGCTTGCGCTCCGTCCCGACGCCGGGATCGACGACGGCGACGTGGGTGCCGACGGGCATGTGGGGCAGGGCGAAGACGAGGCTCGCGGCTCCGTCGCGGATCGAGAAGCGCGGCACCTGGTGGTTGACGTCGATGATGTTCGCGTCCGGGGCGATGCCGAACATCACGCCGCGGCAGACCGCCGGCGCCGACGGGCCGAAGTCGGTCAGGAACGTGATCACCGGTCGAGCCATGGACCGTCTCCTCAGGCTGCCCGGATCCGGACGGGCTGATCGACGACGAGCCCCAGCCGGGCCGCGATGCTCGCCTGGTTGTCGGACATCGAGATCGTTCCCGAGGAGTCCTGGTAGAGCAGCGGCGCACCCTGCGGCAGCTGACCGAAGGTCTTCTGCCAGGTCAGCGAGACGGGCTGACGGCCGTCGCCGACCTCGACGACCAGCGGCCGGCCGGGCTCCAGCGCGCCGATGGCCCCGGCGAGGTCGTCCGGTCGCCCTGCCAGCCGGGCGTTCCCGAAGCTGTCGATGTAGACGATCCCGGTCTCGAGCCAGCCGTCGTGGGGCGTTGCCGTCGGCAGCCTGAGCGGGACGAGCTCCGACTCGGCGATGGCGGGGCCGACGTTCTCGAACGGCTCGCCGATCGCGAGATGGGCGCCAACCGGGCTGAAGATGTCCCGGCCGTGGAACGTGGATGACGTCGCGGACGGGAGCCACAGGTCGCGGTTCTCGAGGATCCGCGCCTCGACGATCCCACCGAGTGCGACTGCGACCGGCCGGAAGAGGCCGTTGTCCGGGCCGACGAGCAGGTCGCCCCGGCCGGTCCTGATCGCGATCGCCCGGCGCTCCGTGCCGACGCCCGGATCGACGACGCCCACGGCGACGCCGACCCGGAAGAAGGGCAACGCCATCGCGAAGAGGATCGCGCCGTCGCGGATCGCGAACTTCCGCACGCCATGGGCGATGTCCACGATCGAGGCATCCGGGGCGATCGACAGCATGACCCCGCGACACACCGCGGCGGGACCGTCGGGACCGAAGTCGGTGAGGAAGCTGATGAACGGACGAGTCATGCGGCCGATGGTATCGGCCGGTCCGGGCCGCTGCGCGCCGCGGTCGGATCGCGGAACGTCCGGCTCGGGAATCCCGAAGCGGCGCCTGGAGGAGGGAAGGCGCCGCTTCGGGTGGAAGGTCGTGGCGACGGAGGAGGGTTCGTCGCCGCGACGGGAAAGTCGCGATGTGGAGCCGATCGCCCCGGTGTCAGCTGGGCTGGGCGTCCTCGGGTTCGTGGAAGTGGCCGGTTCGCTGCATCTGACGGAGGAACAGCAGCTGGTTGACCTGGCGGATCGTCCAGTGGGTGTCGCCGACGGCGATCCCCGCGAGATAGGCCGTCAGGTTCGCGGCCTCGTCAGGCTCCAGGCCCCGCATGATCAGGTTCCGATAGGTCGCCCGCGTGGGAAGCTCCGACGTCGCCGGTGGGGTGACCGGCGTCCGGGTGGCGGTGACCGACCCAGACGCGACCGCGGAGGCCGCCTCGATGAGCGCCAGCGACGAGCCGGCGCGAGACGATCGCCCCGTATCCCGTGCCCCGCGACGCGCTCGGCTTGCCATGGTTCACCCGATCCGTCCTGTCGTCGGTCCGGACCGGCCGCAGCCCCTCTGGCCGTGCTGCCCGGATGATTGTCCGGTCCGTCGAGGGAGGGGCCCGTTGGTCCCGGCCCTCGACCGTTCCGGTGTGGTGACGGGATGTTCCGCGCGGCCGAACGTCGCAACGATGACCCGCAGGTCCCATGCCACCCGGTACTTGCGCCGACCGCGGCCGGATCCACCGCTGACGACCGCCGGAGGCACCCCGGCTAGACTCGCCGTCGTGCGTGTCCGGGCGTTCGAGCTGCGGCTCATCGCGGTCGTCGTCGCGGCCTGCTGGACGGTGGCGGCGGCCTACGTCCTCGTGGGTTACCGGCCCGGCGGGCCGATCGACGTCGGGGTGGGCCTGGCGGCCCTGCTGCCGGCAGCGGTGGCCCTCGCCGGTGTGCGCTGGCCGCCCGTCGCGCGCGGCGATCGCGGCTTCGCGGCGATGCTCGTTCTCGGCACCGCCAGCCTCCTCCTGCTGATCCCGTCGATGGCCGACGTCGTCGGCCAGCTGGGTGGTCGCGGCGTGCAGACGCTCATCCCCTCGGTCGAGGCGGCCTATCCGTGGGTGCTCGCCCTGATCGGGACGTGCCTCTTCAGCGGCTTCGGGATCGCCCGGCAGCGGCTTGGCGCGACGACGATCCGACGCCGCCGAGTCGTGCGCGGGCTCGTCGTCGCGACCGTGCTCGCGGCAGGCACGGGCCTGGTGTTCGCCGCCGTCGCGATGGCGAACGAGGTCGCGCTCCGCGACCGGGTCGCCGTCTCGTCGCGGTTCGGGCCGACCGACATCGACAAGGACCCGCCGCCATGCAATGGGGCGATGGACGTCGGGACGACGTCACGGGTGACGATGCACCTCGACGGGACGCTGGATGGC
>JBPYEM010000244.1:0-2832 GCA_051985205.1 Candidatus Limnocylindrales bacterium
GCAGGTCGACAGCCAACTGTGCGTAAGGGCGCACGTGGGCGATGCACGACGCGGAGCGCGGGTCGTTGCCGCCCGTGACGTCGTCGAAGTAGACGAAGGGGTCGTGCTTGGGCGCGTAGCCGCCGGAGGTCGTCGTTCCGCAGCGTGCCGGCATGGACTCCATGTAGCCCTTCCAGCTCCGGCCGCGACTCGAGAGCAGGCTGCCAAGGTTCGAAGCCGCGACGGGGCAGGCCGCGGGCGAGCAGTCGGACGTGATCCCGAACGTGCTGCCGCCGACCATCGCGAGATAGTTGGGGAGGCTGGGATGAGCGACCGCGTGGTAGTTCGTGCTCAGGGCGCCGCTCGCGATCAGTCGGTTGAACGTCGGCGCCGCCGCCGACCCCACGATCGACCCGTAGCCATGGTTCTCGAACACGACGACGAAGATGTGCTCGTAGCTGTTCGCGCCCGTTGCGGGGAGCCCGCCCGGCTTCGGCGTCGGTTTCGGCTTGGGGCGGGGGCTCGGGCGAGGCGTGGGCGCGGGCGTCGGTCGGGCCGATGGCGTGCTTCTGGCCGTGGCGGTCGGCGTCGGAGCGCTCGCGCGGGCGGACGGAGACGGCGACCCATTCGGGTTGGCGGCGCTCGCGGCGGGCGAGCTCGCGGCGGCGACGGCCGAACCGGACGGTGTTGCGCTCGACGGTGACGGCGTCGAGGATCCGCACCCCGCGACGACGATCGCGAGGAGCACGCGCGCGATGACCCCTCTCAAGACGCCTCAGAGGCTACCGCCCCAACCTGAACGCGCGCTGAACGGCTCGGCACGAGCGGGCCCTGCCGCGGAGGCCCGAAAACCGAACGGTAGAATGCGGCGATGCCTGCCGCGCCGCTCGTCGTCCAGAAGTTCGGGGGCTCGAGTCTCGCCGACGCGGACAGGATCCGCCGCGTCGCGCGACGGATCGCGCGCGAGCGCACCGGCGGATCGGACCTCGTCGTCGTCGTGTCCGCGATGGGCGATACGACGGACGAGCTGCTCGGGCTGGCGGCCGCCATCACGGAGCAGCCTGACGAGCGCGAGCTCGACATGCTCCTCGCCACCGGCGAGCACCAGAGCGCGACCCTCGTGTCGATGGCGCTCCACGCGCTGGGCGTCGCCGCGATCAGCCTGTCCGGGCCACAAGCCGGGATCACGACGGACGGACGCTACGGCAAGGCGCGCATCGCCTCGATCGAGCCGGATCGCATCCGGCGGGAGCTCGACGGCGGCAAGGTCGTGATCGTGGCCGGCTTCCAGGGCCGGGCCGAAGGCGAGGACGTCGCCGTTGCGGACATCACGACCCTGGGCCGCGGCGGCAGCGACACGACGGCGGTCGCGCTGGCGGCCCGGCTCCGCGCCGACCGCTGCCAGATCTTCACCGACGTCCGCGGCATCTACACGGCGGATCCCCGGGTGGTCGCCGACGCGCGGCAGCTGCCGATCATCGGCTACGAGGAGATGCTCGAGCTCGCCCACCAGGGAGCCCAGGTGATGCAGACCCGGGCCGTGGAGCTCGGCTGGGTCAACGGCGTCGTCATCGAGGTCCTCAGCTCGTTCGAGGACGCACCCGGAACGCTGATCAAGGAGGACCCGCTCGTGGAGCAGCGGAACAAGGTCCGTGGCCTCGCCCACGATCGGAATGTCGCCAAGGTCACGATCGTGGCAGTTCCGGATCGGCCGGGGATCGCCCGCAGCCTGTTCGACCCGCTGGCGGAGGCCGGCATCAACGTCGACATGATCGTCCAGAACGTCGGCCACGGCGGCGAGACGGATCTGTCGTTCACGGTGCCGCGGGTCGAGCTCGGCAAGACGAAGAAGACGCTCGAGCCCGTGGTGCGCGATCTCGGCGCCCGCGAGCTGACGACGGACGGCTCCGTGGCCAAGGTGAGTATCGTGGGGGCCGGTCTCCACAACGCCCCGGGCTACGCGGCGCGGATGTTCGGGTGTCTCGCGGACGCGGGCGTGAACATCGAGATGATCTCCACGTCCGAGGTCCGGATCACCTGCATGATCGCCGAGGCGGAGCTCGAGACCGCCCTGCGCGCGCTCCACACGGCGTACGCGCTGGAGCGGCCGGAGAGCGCCGCCGTCGAGGCAGCGAGCCAGGCGGTCGCGGCGCGGTGACCGTGGCGTTGGCGGGGTCGCCGCCCATGATCGGCCGGCTCGAGCGGTTCGCGTCCGTCGGTTCCACGAACGACGTCGTCCGCGACTGGCTCGCTGCCGGCGAGCCGGAGATCTGCGTCGCGATCGCCGACCATCAGAGCGCGGGACGAGGTCGCAATGGCCGGTCCTGGGTTGCGCCGGCCGGCGCCGCGATCCTCGGATCGTTCGGATTCCGGCCCGGCTGGCTCCTGCCCGAGCGGATCTGGCGGCTGGCCGCGGCCATAAGCCTGGCGATGGCTGAGGCGGCCGAGGCGGAGGCGGGACTCCCGCCCGGGACGATCGGGCTCAAGTGGCCGAACGATCTCGTCGCCGTCGTCGACCGGTCGAACCCAACCGGTGAACCGTCGGCTGGACTGGCGATCCGGAAGCTGGGTGGCGTCCTCGGCGAGGGCGCCGGCGTCGGGACGGGCGAGCCGACCGTCATCGTCGGGATCGGCTTCAACGCGTCCTGGTACCCCGATCGGTTCCCGCCCGAGCTGCATCAGACGATGTCGTCGCTCCACGAGCTCGCCCCGGGCCGGGCCGTCGACACGGCCCGGCTCCTCTCGACCTTCCTGGACGGCGTTCGGAGCCGGATCGCGGGCCTGCAGTCGGGCGCCTTCGACGCCGACGAGTGGGCGGCGCGGCAGGTCACGACGGGCCGGCTCCTGGAGATC